>JAIDKM010000198.1 GCA_029051915.1 Alistipes sp.
CGAAGCGCAGATCGTCCCGGTCTCGGCCAAAGAAAAATTCAACATCGAAGGACTTTTCAAAACGATTCTTGAACGCCTGCCCGAGGGGCCGGCATTCTACCCGAAAGAGACGCTGACGGACAAAACCCTGCGCTTCTTTGCATCGGAAATCATCCGCGAAAAGATCCTGCGCAACTACGACAAAGAGATCCCCTACTGCTGCGAGATCGAAATCGACAGCTACAAGGAAGAAGAGATGATCGACCGCATAGCGGCGACGATCTACGTATCGCGAGACTCGCAAAAAGGTATTCTGATCGGCCACAAGGGAGAAAAACTCAAACGAGTGGGCCAAGCGGCGCGCGAAGATCTGGAACAGTTCCTGGAAAAGAAAGTTTTCTTGCAACTCTTCGTCAAAGTGAACGACGACTGGCGCAACAACCCGCGGCAACTGCGACGGTTCGGATACGAACAGGAATAATTCACAATTCTAAAAAAATAAAACGGCGGCAAAAACGTTAGAGGAAAAGATGCGGAAGTGGATCATAGCCATCGTATTGAGTGCAGCGCTGCTGGGCGGAACGAAAGTCCGTGCGCAATACAACCGGGAGTACTTCTTCTGGATGGGGCAACGTTGCATGATGGAGAGCAACTACCAGGAAGCCATCCGCACACTCAACACCCTGCTGCGTTTCGACGAAGATGCCTACGAAGGCTACTTTCTGCGCGGAATCGCCAAATACAACCTGGACGACCTGATCGGTGCCGAAGCCGACTTCACGACAGCGATCCGCAAGAACCCGGTTTATACGCAAGCCTACACCTACCGGGCGGTAACTCGCTCGCGGCTGGGCAACTACGACGATGCCCTGCAAGACTTCCGCGAAGCGATCGACCTGCGGCCCGACCTGCCGGGCCCCTATTACAGCCGCGGCGTAACGCGCCTGCTGAACCAACAATTCCGGGAAGCGATCGACGATTTCGACAAGTTCATCCGCCAGGAAAACAAGGTAGCCGACGCATTCCTCTGCCGCGGCCTGAGCTACCTGCATCTGAAAGACACCCTGCGTGCCTACGAAAACTTCGACATGGCAATCCGCACCAACCGCGAGAACCCCAGCGGCTACAACCACCGCGGCGGTCTCTACCTGCACCAGCAACGCTATGCCGAAGCGGAAGCCGACTTCAACCAAGCGATAGGCTGCGACTCGACCTACCTGCTCTCCTATTTCAACCGAGCGCTGGTCTACTCGTCGACGAACCGGCCCACGCAAGCCCTGCGCGACTTCGACCGGGTAATCGCACTCGACACGCTCAACTCGCTGGCCTACTTCAACCGGGCGATGCTGCGCACGCAGGTGGGCGACTACAACCGGGCGCTGGACGACTACGACCGGGTAGCGGCCTACTCGCCCAACAACGTATTGGTTTACTATAACCGGGCGGGCGTATACACCCAGCTGGGCGAAATCGAGAAAGCGATCGAAGACTACACGTCGGCAATCGGGCTCTACCCCGACTTCGCCAATGCCTACATTTATCGCGGTCGGCTGCGCGAACTGCTGCACGACGCACGCGGAGCCCGCGCCGACCGCAACACGGCACAACGCAAGATTGCCGAATACCGCTCACGGCTGAGCGACAGGACCTACTCGATCTATGCCGACACGACGCAGCGGTTCGACCGCCTGCTGTCGTTCGAAACCAAGCTATCGGGAGCCAGCTTCGACAAGATCGCGGGACACGGCGGCCGCGAAGAGATGCGTTTGCTGCCGCTTTTCAAGTTCTCGCTGATGCGTCCCGACACGATACCGGTCGTCGAACGCTACCACCTGCAACGGATCGAAGACTTCAAACGCCGCATCGGCAATCCTTACCTCGTCCTCACCTGCCGGGCAAGCGACCTGGCACCCGACACGCTGATGCAACTTGACAAAAACTACACGCAAGAACTGAAAAGAGGCAATCCGTCGTGGGAAGTCTACTTCGAACGCGGCGTAACGCAGTCGCTCATCAAGCAATACACCAACTCGGTGAACACCTATTCGTCGGCCATCGAGATGAATCCGACCAATCCGTTCCTCTACCTGAACCGCTCGACGACACGCGCCGAGATGATCGACTTCATCTCCTCGATCGACAATTCCTACCAACGGATCACGATCGACTCGGATCCGGCGAACCGACTGAACAACAACTCGAAACGCACGTACAGCTACGACGAAGCGATCGCCGACCTGAACAAAGCGATCAAGCTATGTCCCGAATTCGCGCACGCCTACTACAACCGCGCCAACCTGCGGGCCCTGTCGGGAAGCCTGCCCGAAGCATTCGAAGATTACACGAAAGCCATCGGTCTGAATCCGTGGCTGGCCGAAGCCTACTACAACCGAGGTATCGTACAGATACTTATGAAAGATACGCGCAAAGGCTGTCTGGATCTTTCGAAAGCAGGCGAACTGGGCATCGAAGAAGCCTACGAAGCGCTGAAACGCCATACGCAAACGAACTGACTCAAAAAACAATAAAATCATGACAGAAACTATCCAAAGGAAACTCAACGATTCGGCGATCGTCCGCTGGACAGCCCTGCTGCTGATCGCATCGATGATGTTCTTCGCCTACATGTTCGTCGACGTGATGTCGCCGCTCAAATCGCTGATCGAATCGGCCCGCGGCTGGGACAGCGGCACGTTCGGCACCTACGCGGCATCGGAGTACTTCCTCAACGTATTCGTCTTTTTCCTGATCATCGCGGGCATAATCCTCGATAAGATGGGCATCCGCTTCACGGGCCTGCTGTCGGCCGGGCTGATGGTCATCGGCGCGTCGATCAAGTTCGTCGGCATCACCGACGGATTTCAGACCACGGCATTCTGCGCCTGGCTCGACAGCTGGTGGGTCGCGCTCCCCGGCAGTGCCAAAATGGCCTCGCTGGGCTTCATGATCTTCGGCTGCGGCTGCGAAATGGCGGGAACGACCGTATCGAAAGCCATTGCGAAATGGTTTCAGGGCAAGGAGATGGCCCTGGCGATGGGATTCGAGATGGCGATCGCCCGATTGGGAGTATTCGCGGTGATGTGGCTGGCGCCGATGATCTCGAACCGCTACGACCAGTCGATCGTAGCGCCGGTAGCATTCTGCACCGCACTGCTGATCGTCGGTCTGCTGTGCTACACGGTATTCGTATTCATGGACAAAAAACTGGACAAGCAACTGGTGGCCGCCGGAGAACTGAGCGAAGAGAAGTCGTCGGACGAAGAGTTCCATATTTCGGATCTCGGGCAGATTTTCTCCAGCAAGATGTTCTGGCTGGTGGCGCTGCTGTGCGTACTCTACTACTCGGCGATATTCCCCTTCCAGCGCTATGCCCCGAACTTCCTTGAAGTAACGCTGGGCGTCAGTCCCGAATCGGCCGCACGGCTCTTCAGCTGCTTCCCGATTCTGGCGATGATCCTTACGCCGTTCCTGGGACTGCTGCTCGACTTCAAGGGCAAAGGTGCCACGATGCTGATGATCGGTGCCGTCATCATGATCTGCTGCCACCTGAGTTTCGCGTTCCTGCTACCGATATTCCCCCGGCCGTGGCTGGCACTGCTGCTGGTCGTAACGCTCGGCGTATCGTTCTCGCTGGTACCTGCCGCTCTGTGGCCCTCGGTGCCGAAGATCATCGACGAAAAGATCCTCGGCTCGGCCTACTGTCTGATTTTCTGGATTCAGAACATCGGTCTCTGCCTGGTACCGCTGCTGATCGGCAAGGTACTCGATGCGACGGGCGGCTACGTACTCCCGATGGTGATCTTCTCGTCGTTCGGCATGCTGGCATTTATCTTCAGCTTCTATCTGAAGATCGAAGACCGCAAGAAAGGCTACGGACTGGAACAACCCAACATCAAGATATACCCCGGTCATCCCGGAACGACAGGAAGCCCCGGCACCGTAGATGCCGGGGCTTCCTGTATCGCTAAGAGGGAAATTCTATTGTACGAGCCGATATAACTCCGTGATCCGGGAACACATCTCCTCCCACGAAAAGCGCTTGCGCTCCTCGATGCAATTCTCCCGAAACTGTTCCAAGATGCCGGGGCGATAGATCCGTTCGATGGCATCGGCGACCCCCTCGACCGAAGGAGGATAGACATACCCTACCCGAGAATCGGGGACGATCTCGGCCAGGCCTCCGACCGCCGTAACGATCATCGGCGTACAAAACTGGTAGGCGATCTGCGTAACACCGCTCTGAGTAGCCGTCTTATAAGGCTGCACAACGCAGTCGGCCGCCGAAAAATAATACTTCACCTCCGCGTCAGGAATGAAGCGGTCATGGAGAATCACGTCGTCCTGCAAGCCGCTGTCGGCGATCTGCTGCAAATAACGCTCTTTGGGAGTATAGAACTCCCCGGCGACGATCAATTTCTTACCCTCCATGCGCCCCTCGCGCCGCAACTTCGCCCACGCATCCAACAACAAATCCAAGCCCTTGTAATCGCGGATCAAACCGAAAAAGAGGAGATAATCCGATGCCGGATCGAGTCCCAGTCGGATACAAGCCTCGCTGCGCCCGACGCGGGAACCGAAATGTTCGAACAACGGATGCGGCGAAAAGAGCGCCGGAGCATCGGTATAAGCGGTCAGCTCGCGGTGCACCTGCTCGGACATGTAGATGAAGCCGTCGACCGACCGCAAAAAATAACGGTTGAAAGGCTTGTCGATCAGATGGTGCTCGTGCGGCTCGACGTTGTCGATCTGGCACAGCACCCGAGTATGGCCATTGCGGCGAGCCAGGCGGGCGATGGTGCCGAAACAAGGCGCCATGAAAGGAGTCCAATACTTCAGCAACACGAAATCGGGGCGCTCGCGACGCAGCCGTCGACCGATGCGCCACCAATTCCACGGATTCACCGTATTGACGCACCGCACGATCGACAGATCGTCGGGCGGCGGTGTCGAGACCGTCTGGCTTTTGCCGGGAAAGAGCAAGGAGGGATACTGGAGCGTGAAAGTAAGGATACTCACCTTGTCGCCCCGCCGCTGGAACACGCGGGCCATCGTCTCCATGATCGAAGCCAGGCCGCCCCGATAAGGATGCGCCGGGCCCAGAATCGTAATTTTCATATCGGACTGCCGTTTTATCTTCCATGACGAAGATACGAAAAATATCGGATCGGGAAACCCGGCGGACGACAAAAAAACGGAACCTCTGCGAAGGTTCCGCTCCGAAACGGTCGGGAGGCTTACTCCTCGCCGTGCGAATGATGCAACGACCGTGCGGCGTGCTTGCTGCCGGCGACGGACTGCAAGGCCAGATACTCCTCACCGTAGTCCAACAGATTCTGCAACTCGGTGCGGAACGTATCGAGATGCTCCTCCTCCTCGGCGATGATATCCTGGAACATTTTGTGCGTAACGGCATCTTTCTGCTCGGCAGCGATGCGCGAAGCCTCGTTGTACTTGTCGATCGTACTCTGCTCTAACTGTATAGCCAGTCGAAGCATCTCCTTGACGTCGGTGATCTGACGTGTGCGGAATGCCGGGTTCATGTCGACGTCGCCCTCCAGGAAGAGAATGCGCTCGGAAAACTCCTCGATATGCCGCATCTCGGCGATCGAGATCTCGCGCATGATACGCGAAAGATAACGGTAGCGGGCATCCTCGAAATGGGTATGGAAATACATGTACTGGAGCGACGTGGCGATCTCCTTGCCTACGGCTTCGTTCAACAGGTCGATGCTGACCTGGTACTTCGTTTTTACTGCGGTGGATTCCATAAAAATAAGGTTTTGCAGCCGACGACTGCAAAACCCGTTCCAACCCTCTTTTGCCGGCCGGCGCTATCGCCACCCGATCGCAGCCCGCACGGCGACGGCCCCCTCGTCATTGGAAATTTCGAAAAGAGCCTCGTCATCGTGGATCTCGGCCCCGATGGCGAGAATCTGCCCGTAACGGCACTCCTTGAGGAAATGCACGTCCAACCGTACGGGAACTTCGGCGGTCAAGCGGTCGATCGGCAACATGTCGAGCATCATTTCGATATAACGCATCGTATTGACATGGCGGTTGAAATCGATATCGCTGTAGACGACGCGGTGCTCACAGTGCTGCGTAGGAACCACGGCCCGGATTTTCCGCGGTTTCTCGGCCGGAGAAGGCGCATCGACGATGGCATCGGCATGCGCATCGCCCACCCGCGAAAGATCGACGGCCGAACGAGTCGCCAGATCGATCATCGCCCACTGCGACACGGCGCGCCCGAATTCGACACCGGATGAATCGACGAGAGTGAAATTACGCGTAGAAAGCACCCGTCCGTAATCGCTGATCCAGGTGGCAACCGTATAATCGGCATATTGCTCCGGCCGCCGGTCGAACTCGAAAGCGATCCGCGAAAGCACCCACGAATGGTTCTCCTCGTTGAGCGCATCGACCCCGAATCCTTTGCCGTGGGCATCGATGCCGGCCGTATTGAGGATGACACCGCCCAAAGCGGGAATCGTTGCCCGCAAGGTGAAATCCACATCCTGCGGCTCGATCCGGTAACGATAAATCGATTTTTCTGCCAACATATTTCACTCGAAATAAAGCAGAACAAAGATAGTTTTTTATTATCTTTGTAACAAGACTAACCCCTTAAAAAAAACGTTTATGGAAACAAAAAGACTCGATTTTGCGGAAACCTTCAAGGACGCGTTCTCGATCGGTGTGAAGAACGCCCCCTCGATCATCGCAGCCATTGCTCTGTGGCTCGTAACGATCTGGATTCCCTATCTGAACGTGGGCACCACGATCGCCATCGTCCTGCTGCCTACCGAACTGGCCAAAGGCAACGTTGTCAACCCGCTGGGAATCTTCGACGGCAAATACCGCCGCTACATGGGCGAATATTTCATCACGATGGGTCTGATGGTCGTTCCGATATTTGCCGGTCTGCTCTTCGGATTCATTCCGGCTGTCGTGCTGTCGCTGTCATGGTCGCTCGCCTACTACTTCCTGATCGAAAAAGGCAAGAACCCGATCGAAGCCATCAAGGCGTCGAACGATGCGACCTACGGCAGCAAATGGACGATGTTCGGCGTGTCGGTCGTATTCGGTATTGCCTCGACCATCGTAAGCTCTATTCTGAGCGTCATCTGCAGCCTGATCGATGTAGGCTTCATCACGTTCATCGTGATGCTGGCATTCTTCATTCTGGTTTCCTCGATCGCAATGGCCATCAACGCATCGTATTGGAAGCAGCTGAAAGATAACGTAGCCTGAAACGACATACGTATTGCGAAGACGGCTTTCGGGCCGTCTTTTTTATGCTCCACGGTCAATTTTATCGAAAAACGATAAATATTATTTGTTTTTCAGAAATAAATCGTATCTTTGCCCTATCTTAAAACAGGACCCGACCGGGCGTATTCCGGACAAACGATCCGGCCGACGCTCCGAAAGCGCCAAGCCCCGTCGGGAAATGCAAACGGACGAAAAATGCAGAACAAAAAAAGATTCTTACAGCGCCTGCTGGCGATCTACATAGCGTTCTTCGGTGCGCTGCTGGCGGGCCTTGCGCTGGAAATCCTGCCGGGATTCAGCCGCGGCTATGCTGACGGAGACGAAATCGGCATGGACTTGGCCCGCAACTGGGGCTCAGTCACTCCGAGGCTGATCTACATGCTTGAAAACATCCTGATCGACGAAAGCCCGGAAAATGTCATCGCACTGCCGGAAAAACCGGATGTGAAG
>JAIDKM010000199.1 GCA_029051915.1 Alistipes sp.
GAGCTATACCGAGATCTACAACAACCTCCCGCAGTACAACGCTGCCGGTTACGACGACAATTCGCCCATCCGCTTCGCGCGGTTGCTCGACGACAGCCGCACGCGTCTCTTGCTGATCCACGGCACGGCCGACGACAACGTGCATTTCCAGAATACGATCGAGATGGCGCGGGCGCTCAACCGGGCCGGCAAGCGCTACGATATGATGGTCTATCCCGACCAGAATCATTCGATGATGCCCGACGATACGTTCAACGTCCGGCAGAAGATGATCGATTATACCTTGGAGCATCTCTGAGTATGGAGCGGTGCGTTACGTTGAGGACTCCGGTCGGGGCGATGACGCTCACGGCGACCGACGAGGCGATCACGGCACTCCGTTTCGCCGCTTCGGAATCCGCCGGAGTCGGAGACGTCGGGGTGCTCGACCGCAAGGAGCCGTTGACTCCCTTGATGCAGCGGGCCGTGCAGGAGTTGCAGGAGTACTTCGCCGGGGTGCGGCGCAAGTTCGATTTGCCGTTGGCTCCGGCCGGCACTCCGTTTCAGCAGTCGGTGTGGGCCGCGTTGCAGGAGATTCCTTGCGGCGAAACCCGTACTTACGGGCAGATCGCCGCACGCATCGGACGTCCGAAGGCTTGCCGTGCGGTCGGCATGGCCAACAACCGCAATCCCATCGCGATCATCGTCCCGTGCCACCGCGTCGTCGGGGCTTCGGGCGCATTGGTCGGCTATGCCGCCGGCCTGCCCGTCAAAGAAAGGCTGTTGGCGTTGGAGCAGAAAATGTGAAATCCCGATCGGAACTCGATCGGGCGGAGGCTCTTCGGCCGGGCGTCCGGTCTATGCCGAGACTCCGAAGTCGCGCAGGGCGTCGTTGAGCGACGTCTTCTTGTCGGTCGATTCTTTGCGCCGGCCGATAATCAGGGCACACGTTACGCTGTATTCGCCCGCCGGGAATTGCTTGCGGTAGCTGCCCGGCACGACCACCGCGCGCGGCGGGACATAGCCTTTGTAGGTTACGGGTTCGGGCCCCGTTACGTCGATGATGTGCGTCGAGCCCGTGATGACCGTGTTCGAGCCCAGCACTGCTTCGCGGCAGACGTGCGCTCCTTCCACTACGATCGAGCGCGAGCCGATGAAACAGTTGTCTTCGATGATTACCGGCGCCGCCTGCACAGGCTCCAACACGCCGCCGATTCCCACGCCGCCCGACAGATGGACGTGTTTGCCGATCTGGGCGCACGAACCCACCGTGGCCCACGTGTCGACCATCGTTCCCGTGTCGACATAGGCTCCGATGTTGACGTACGAGGGCATCAGAATCGCTCCCGGGGCTATGTAGGCGCCGTAGCGCGCCACAGCATGGGGCACGGCCCGCACGCCCAGTTCTTCGTAGCCGTGCTTGAGTTCCATCTTGTCGAACCACTCCAGTTCGCCCGCCTCCATCTTGCGCATGGGTTGGATCGGGAAGTAGAGGATCACCGCTTTCTTGACCCATTCGTTCACTCGCCACTCGCTCTTTTCCGCATCCAGCGGTTCGGCGCAGCGCAGTTCGCCTTTATCCACCAGTTCCACCGTGCGGCGCACGGCCTGCCGCGCCTCTTCGCCGTCGAGCAGCGTGCGGTCTTCCCAGATTCGGTCTATGATTTGCCGGAGTTCTTCGTACATGGTCGTTTCGTTTTTGTTCACGGAGACCAAAGTTACGCATTTTTTTCTAACTTTGTCGCATAGTAAGCAAATACCCTTTTCAAAATGAACAGACCGGTACGGGCGGCGCTGCTCCTGGCAGGCGTCGCGTTGATTGCATCAAGTTGTACGCAGATGAAGACGATCGAACATCGACCCTATCCCGCCACCGAGCGCGGCACGACGGTCGACAATTATTTCGGTACGGAGGTCTCCGATCCCTACCGCTGGCTGGAGGACGACAACTCCGAGGCTACGGCGGCCTGGGTAGCGGCCGAGAACGCCGTTACGGACGATTATCTGTCGCAGATTCCGTTCCGCAGCGCCATCCGCAAGCGGCTCACCGAGTTGTGGAACTATCCCAAGCAGGGCATCCCTTCCAGACACGGCGATGCATGGTATTGGTTCTACAACGACGGATTGCAGAATCAGTCGGTGCTCTATCGCGCCGATGCGCCCGACGGCAAGTGCGAGGTCTTCCTCGATCCCAATTCTTTGTCGGACGATGGTACGGTCGCCCTTTCGGACGTCTCGTTCTCCGAGGACGGCAAATATTGCGCCTATTCCGTGGCCGCGTCGGGTTCGGACTGGGTGAAGATTCTGGTGCTCGACGTCGCGTCGGGCGCCCTGACCGACGACCGCATCGAGTGGGTGAAGTTCTCGGGCGCCACGTGGGCTCCCGATTCGAAAGGCTTCTACTACAGCGCCTACGATGCTCCGAAAGAGGGCGTCTACTCCTCGCAGAACCAGTTCCAGAAGGTCTACTACCACGCTCTGGGTACTCCGCAGTCGGACGACGTGCTCATCTACAGCGATCCGGCCCACCCGCTGCGTTACTTCTCGGCGTGGCCCAGCGACGACGGCAAGTGGCTCTTCGTCGCAGCTTCGGAGGGTACGTCGGGCACCGAGATTCTCTATCGTCGCACCAATGAACGGAAGTTCCGCACCCTGCTGCCCGGCTTCGACGCCGATTACGACATCGTGGAGTGCCGCGACGATGCGTTGTATTACGCCACCAATCGCGGGGCTTCGAACCGTCGGTTGGTGAAGATCGATCTGAATAACCCCTCGAAATCGAAGGTCGTGATTCCCGAGCAGGAGCAGTTGTTGGAGGGCGTCTCCACGGGCGGCGATTGCCTCTTCGCCATCTATTTGCAGGATGCGCAGCATAAGGTGGCCCAGTATGGCTTCGACGGAGAGTTGATCCGCGAGGTCGAGCTTCCGGCCATCGGTACCATCGGCGGTTTCGGCGGTAAAAAGGAGGATGCCGATTTCTACTATGCGCTCTCCAACTATACGTCGCCTTCGACGATCTACCGCTTCGACATCGCTTCGGGCGCGTCGACCCTCTTCAAGGCGCCCGAGGTGCGTTTCGACCCCGAGTTGTTCGTTACCGAGCAGGTCTTCTACCCCTCGAAGGACGGCACGCGCGTGCCGATGTTCATCACCCGTCGCCGCGACATGCAGCTCGACGGCACGAATCCTTGTTTGCTCTACGCCTACGGCGGATTCCAGATCAACCTCACGCCCGGCTTCAATCCCTCGGCGCTGATGTTCGTCGAGCAGGGCGGCATCTATTGCGTCGCCAACTTGCGCGGCGGTTCGGAGTACGGCGAGGCATGGCATAAGGCCGGCATGCTCGAAAACAAGCAGAACGTCTTCGACGACTTCATCGCCGCGGCCGAATATCTCATCGCCGAGAAGTACACTTCGTCCGACAAGCTCGCCATCCACGGCGGGTCGAACGGCGGTCTGCTGGTTGGCGCCTGCGAGGTGCAGCGCCCCGACCTCTACGCCGTCTGCCTGCCTGCCGTGGGCGTCATGGACATGTTGCGCTACCACAAGTTCACCATCGGCTGGGGCTGGGCCGTGGAGTACGGTTCGTCGGACAACAAGGAGCAGTTCGCCTATATCTACAAGTATTCTCCTCTGCATAATATCAAAGAGGGCGTCGCCTATCCCGCTACGCTCGTCATGACCGCCGACCACGACGACCGCGTCGTCCCGGCCCACTCGTTCAAGTTCGCCGCCGAGTTGCAGCATTGCCAGGCCGGCGATGCCCCCGTGTTGATCCGCATCGAGTCGAACGCCGGGCACGGCGCCGGCAAACCCACTTCGAAGCGCATCGACGAGGCGGCCGACATGTATGCGTTCCTCTTCCAGAACATCGGCGTGCCTTACCGGCCCGTCAAGAAATAGGGTTCGATGAAGGTCTACAAGTTCGGAGGTGCTTCGGTGCGCAATGCCGACGGCGTGCGCAATCTGGTGAAGATCATCGGCGGCGAGCGCGATCTGTTCATCATCGTCTCGGCGATGGGCAAGACCACCAACGCCCTGGAGCGGGTCTTCGCCGGCGTGCAGCAGGGCGAC
>JAIDKM010000002.1 GCA_029051915.1 Alistipes sp.
TAACCGATTTCGCGGCCGCCCACGCCGAGGTCGCCGGCCGGCACGTCGGTCTCGGGGCCGATGTGGCGCCACAACTCGGTCATGAAAGCCTGGCAGAAACGCATCACCTCACGATCCGACTTGCCCTTGGGATTGAAGTCCGAACCGCCCTTCGCACCGCCCATCGGCAGAGTGGTCAAGGCATTCTTGAAGATCTGCTCGAAGCCCAGGAACTTCAAGATCGAGGGATTGACCGAAGGATGGAAGCGCAGACCGCCCTTGTAAGGGCCGATGGCGTTGTTGAACTGGAAACGATAGCCGGTATTGACCTGCACCTCGCCCTGATCGTCGACCCATACGACCTTGAACGTGAAGCTCCGGTCGGGTTCCACGATACGCTCTGCGATGCGGTTGGCCTCGAATTCGGGGTGCTTGTTGTAAGTCTCCTCGACGGTCATCAACACTTCGCGCACGGCCTGCAGGTATTCGCTTTCGCCGGGATGCCTGCGCTCGAGTTCGGTCATCAATTTGTTTACATTCATGGTTCTAAAGGGTTTTAAGGTTATGTATTTATTACAAATATATGTATTTTTCTTATAGATTGTAATCCGGTGCGGAAAAAATTTCGGCGAACGCACGGTTGTCTTTCGCATGCGGACTGCCTGTTCTCCGCCCCGCAGCTCCGCTCAATCGTGAGGCTCGCAGACGATGCCCTTGTCCGAGCGGCCGTCGATGCAGATCCACAGAGGCCGGTCGAAGCGCACGAGCCGCAAGAAATCGCCCTCGTAGAGAGCTTCGCGGGCATCGAGCCGATCCTGCCGGAAGATGCCGTCGCCGCGGAACGGGTTGATGGTCAGGTAACCCACGCCCAGCGACGTAACGTTCTGGAAGAAGTGGGTGCCCTGCGACGGCTCGACGTCGAACCGCTCGATGCCGCATTCGACGATCACTTTGGCCTCGGAGATGTGCGTCCACTTGACCGGCACGCCGAGACAGGGGTCGGACGACCCCCATCGGCCGGGGCCGACGAGGATGTAGGGACGCCCCTCGTCGCGCAGTCGGGCGTTGAGCGCCAGCAACTCCTCGGCGATCCGCTCCGTGGCGAGCGAACTGAACGTCTCGGTCTTGACGTAGACGATGTCGGCGATGTCGGTCATCTGCCCGATGCCCAGGGCGCTTTCGCCGTAGATCAAAGCCTCGGAAGTATTGACGGCGCTCCAGTCGATGGCTCGGTTGTCGTGGCTGTCGATGATCGGCCGGATTTGCAACAGGTTGAAGACCTGCCGGCTGCCGCCCGGGACGTCCATGTTGACGGCGAACTCCACCTCGACGGGGCAACGCATCTCCTCGGCGCCCATCGCGAGGATATCGGCGACGATCTTGGCCAACGGGAACGTGTTGTACTTGAGGATGTTGTTGAAAGTGATGACCTTGCGTCCGCGGTCGAAAGGACTGTCGGAGATGCGCTCGTTCTCGCGATCCCAGACCGACGTAACGAAGCGGGCGTTGCGATACTCTCCGATCTCGGGGAGCGTCAGGCGCCGCAAATTCACGGCGTCGTCGATCGACGTGCGGAACTCCTCGGGCTTCAGACTTAGCGCGAGCACCTCGCTCTGCGTATCGCGCAAAGCCAATTCGGGAGTGGAAGTCTGCAAGACTTTCTGCGGATAACGAGGCGAGAAACGGAGCGTGCGGCCGCCGTCGACGACGAGTTTGCCCAAACCCATTGCGACGTTGCAGATGCCGTCCTCGGGCTTCTCGTCGCCGATGGGATAGCAGTTGATCGACCGGGCGACGCCCGAGAAAGTGGGGAAGAAGAGCCCGTTCTGCTCGGTGCCGCACACCTCCTGGATGATGACGGCCATCTTCTCCTCCGAAATGAGGTTCTGCGAAGTCTGGATATAAGCCCTCGAAGCGGCGAAGTAGACCGAGGCGTAGACGCTCTTGACGGCGCGCAACACGAGACGCAGCATCTGATCCTCGTTCTCGGTGTAGGGAATCATGTAGGTGGAGTAGATGCCGGCGAAAGGCTGGTAGTGCGAATCCTCCAACTTGGAGGAAGACCGTACGGCTAACGGAGCCCGCACGGTACGGATGTAAGTCTTCAGCTCCTCCTGCAGGCGTGCGGGGATGGTCGACGTAACGAACTCGGAGAGAATCTCCTCGTCGGTGAACTCCTGCGAAACGATGTACTGCAACCCGTTGAGGGCGATGAACTCGTCGAAGTAACCGGTGGCGATGACGACCGAGCGGGGAATCATGATCCGCACGCCCTCGTGTTTGTCGTACTGGCGGTGCTTGATGAGCATCGAGTTCATGAAAGCCAGGCCCCGCGCCTTGCCGCCCAGGGAACCCTCGCCGATGCGGGCGAAAGCCACGGCGTCGGAGTAGGTGTCGGGGTCGAACCGGGCGATGACGCCCTGGCCGAGCAAGGTGCGGTAGTCGCGGATGAGGTCGACCAACGCCTTGCGGTGCTCCCCGACCGAAGAGAAATGGCTCTTGTTGTGGCGGCGGATCGAGGCGGCCAGCGGAAAGAGCCCCCGGGAATAGAGCCACTTGGAGAGGTGGTTCTGCGAAGTGTGGTATTCGAACGCGTCGTCGGGAATCGTGGCGATCATCTGCTGCATCTGCGCCAGGTCTTTGGCCCGGCCGATGACCTGGCCGCTCCCGGGATCGCGGAAGATGAAGTCGCCGAAAGCGAACTCCGAAGAGATGTAATCCTGCAACTCGGTGAGCAAGGTTTCGGAGTTCTTGGCGATGAACCCTGCGCCGAGCTCGCGGGCCTGCGTCCGGAAGTCGACCTGCGACGACTGCAATAAGACGGGCATCAGCGGATTGTCCTCGCGGATGCGGCGGCAGAGCTCGATGCCGGCGTCGAGCCGCTCGGCCGAAGGGGGATCGCCGCGGTGCATGACGAACCCGACGTCGGAAATGACGCCCAGGAGATTGTCCTTATAACGATGGTAGAGGTCTTCGGCCTCGTCGTAGCTGGTGGCCAGCAACACCTTCGGCCGGGCGCGCTTGCGCAAGATCTGCTGCTGCTCGTTGAGGGCGTCCTTCAGAAACTCGGTATTCTGCATCAGCAGCAGCCGGTAGAGCTCGGGCAGGTAGGTGGAGTAGAAGCGGATGGAGTCCTCGACGAGCAGAATGGCCTGCACGCCCCCCTGCGAGATGTCCTCCTCGGCGTTCATCTTGTCCTCGACGAGCTTGATGATGGCGATGATGAGGTCGTTGTTGCCGTGCCAGCAGAAGATGTAGTCGATGCCCGACCGATCCTGCTCCTCGATGCGCCGGTAGATGTCCTTGGAGAAGGAGGTCAGCAACGCCACGGGAATCTGCGGGTGCCGCTCCTTGACCGACCGGGCGAACGAAAAGACGTCCGGCTCGCCGACGTTGTACATGGTGAGGATGAAGTCGAAAGAGTCGTCGCGGGCGAGCAGGTCGAGCGCTTCGAGCGTCGAGCTGACGCGCGTGAACGACGGCGGATTGGACATGTTCAGGTCGAGGTACTCCTGGTTGATCTGCGACTCGATGTGCCCGTCCTCCTCCAGGATGTAGCCGTCGTAGCTGCAACAGACGAGCAGGATCTTGTGGATCCGGTACTTCATGAAGCGATATTGCGCGCGGGTACCGTCGGGCAGATAATCTTCGAGGCTCTTCTCCATAGGACGTCTCTTTTTCGGTTGTGTTGAACAAAAATAAGAAAAAATGGTTATCTTTGGTGCGTTTCAATAAAATATCGTACGATGGAACCGCAAAAATATCGCCTGCAGGAAGTAACGACCTCCGCGGCGGAACGCGAATGGCTCGACTTCCCCAAACGTCTCTACAAGGGCAACCGCAACTGGGTCTGTCCGCTGGACGCCGACATCCGCGAAGTCTTCGACCCGACCCGAAACGAACTGTTCGCCGACGGCGAAGCGATCCGCTGGATCGTGCGCGACGCTGAGGGCGAGGTGGCGGGCCGCATTGCGGCGTTCTACAACCGGGAAAAGGCGGCCTTGGAGGAGCAGCCGACGGGCGGCTGCGGATTCTTCGAATCGATCGACTCGCAAGAGGTGGCCGACATGCTTTTCGATGCGGCCCGCATGTGGCTCGCCGGCCGCGGCATGGAGGCGATGGACGGCCCGATCAACTTCGGACAGCGCAGCGACTGGTGGGGCCTGCTGGTGGAGGGCTACGAATTCCAGCCCCTCTACAAGAACCCCTACAACTTCTCCTACTACAAGGAACTCTTCGAGAACTACGGATTCCGGAACTACTTCAACCAACACAGCTTCATCTGGCGCAAAGATACCTCGGAAGCCAACCGTCAGATTCTTGTCCGTGCCGAACGTCTCTACACGACGCCGGGCTATCACGTCGAGCACCTCGACACGAGCAACCTGGAAGAAGCCGCCGAGAACTTCCGGGTGGTTTACAACCGGGCGTGGGCCCTCTTTTCGGGCGTGAAGCCCATGACGCAGCCCGAAGCCCTCGCGCTGCTGCGCAAACTTAAACCGATTCTCGATTCCGAAATCGTGTTTTTCGCCTACTTCAACGAGGAGCCGATCGGATTCTTCGTAACGGTGCCCGACCTGAACCGCCTGATCGGCAAGTTCAACGGCAAGTTCGGCCTGTGGCAGAAGCTGCGGCTGATGTGGGATCTGCGCATTCGGCGCAAGTGCGACCGCATCTTCGGCATCATCTTCGGCATCGCGCCCGAATACCATGGCAAGGGAGTCGAATCGGCGATCATGGCCGAATACTGGAAGTATCTCGATCGCACGGACATTCCCTACAAGACGCTGGAGCTGGCCTGGATCGGCGACTTCAACCCGGTGATGAACCGCATGATCGAGACCTACGTCTGCGCCTCGCGCCACAAGATCCACACCACCTACCGCTATCTGTTCGACCGCGAGAAGGAGTTCCGCCGCTGCCCCCGTCTGGGCATGAAGCGCCGCGAAGAGTAGAAGAGAACCAGACCTAAAACCACCAACATGAAAACAACCGCATTCACCAAGTACCACGTGGCCGCAGGAGCCAAGATGGCCGAGTTCGCGGGCTACAACATGCCGATCGAATTTACGGGAATCAATGACGAACACCTGACCGTGCGTCAGGGTGCCGGAGTCTTCGACGTGAGCCACATGGGCGAAATCTGGGTCAAGGGCCCGAAGGCCCTGGCGCTGCTGCAACGCATCACGACCAACGACGTGTCGAAACTTTACGACGGCAAGGTGCAATACTCGTGCATGCCCAACGGTCGCGGCGGCATCGTCGACGACATTCTGGTCTACCGGATCGATGCCGAGACCTACCTGCTGGTGGTCAACGCCGCCAACACGGAAAAAGACTGGCAGCACATCTGCGCCGAAGGAGCCAAGATGGGGATGCAGGCCGGCCACGGCAAGGAACTCTACAATGCCTCGGATGAGATCTGCCAGCTGGCCGTGCAGGGGCCGCTGGCGATGAAGATCGTGCAGAAGATGTGCGACGAACCGGTCGAGGAGATGGAGTACTACACGTTCCGCAAGATGCGGGTGGCCGGATGCGATGCGATTCTTTCGATCACGGGATACACCGGTTCGGGCGGCTGCGAGATCTATGTAGCCAACGAAGACGGCGACAAACTTTGGGCTGCGCTCTGGGAAGCGGGTGCGGAATACGGGCTGAAGAACATCGGCCTGGGAGCCCGCGACACGCTGCGGCTGGAAAAAGGCTTC
>JAIDKM010000020.1 GCA_029051915.1 Alistipes sp.
AGTCCCGAGCCATTGCCCTTGACGATCAGGCTGGCGATCCATCCGGCCGCCAGTCCTATCAGGAGATACCATAAGAATACGTCGTCCGGAATGTCTATGTCTTTGAGTGTTTTGCCCATGCCTGGGAGCATCGAGGCCAGGTCTTTCAGGTTGCCCATCTTCTTCACTTGCTGGATCTGCGCTATGAAGTCGTTGAAGTCGAATTGGTTCTTCACCAGTTTCTTCTTCAGCTTGCGGGCTTCTTCTTCATCGAATTGTTCCTGAGCTCGTTCTACCAGCGACACCACGTCGCCCATGCCCAGAATGCGGTCGGCCATGCGTTCCGGATGGAAGACTTGCAGGGCGTCCATCTTCTCGCCGCTCGATATGAATTTCAGCGGCTTGTCCACCACCGCACGGATCGAGATCGCCGCACCGCCTCGCGTGTCGCCGTCCAGTTTCGTCAGCACTACGCCGTCGAAGTCCAGCCGGTCGTTGAACTCTTTGGCCGTGTTCACGGCGTCCTGACCCGTCATGGCGTCCACTACAAAAAGCGTCTCCGAAGGATTCACTGCCGCCTTGATCGCTGTGATCTCCTGCATCATCGCTTCGTCTACGGCCAGGCGCCCCGCCGTATCGACAATTACTGCGTTGTAGCTTTTTTGGCGGGCATATTTGATCGCGTTTTGCGCGATCTCTACCGGGTTCCGGTTGCCTTCTTCGGTGTAGACCTCCACTCCGATCTGCTGGCCCAGTACTTTCAGCTGATCGATGGCCGCCGGACGGTAGACGTCGCCCGCTACCAGCAGTACCTGACGGCCTTTCTTCTCCTTGAGCAGCGCCGCCAGCTTGCCCGAGAAAGTCGTCTTACCCGAACCTTGCAGACCCGCGATCAGAATCACGGCCGGCGTGCCTTCCAGCTTCACGTCGGTAGCCGTGCCGCCCATCAGCGCAGCCAGTTCGTCGCGCACGATCTTGGTCATCATCTGCCCCGGCTTCACCGCCGTCAGCACGTTCTGGCCCAGTGCTTTTTGTTTTACCGTGTCGGTGAAGGTCTTGGCTACCTTGTAGTTTACGTCGGCGTCGATCAGCGCACGGCGGATTTCTTTGAGCGTCTCCGCTACGTTGATTTCCGTAATGCGGCCTTCGCCCTTGAGTATCTTGAACGACCGTTCGAGTTTGTCTGTCAGGTTTTCGAACATGTTTTCCCGAATTTTAGATGTTTCCCACAAGAGGTGCCGCAAAGATAAGCAATAATCGGCAATGCACAATCGCCCGTCCGAGAAAAACGCGGTACCTCAGGCTCAGGATTTTTCTGGGTAACGGGCCGTGTAGTAGCGCGACCCATAGCCGCACCAGATGCCGCGGCCGTCGCCTTCGATGTTGGTGGGCAGGGCGTTGTCCGACGGGAATATCGGGTTCAGCGCGTTGAGCACTTCGTTTTCGAAAAGGCTCCAGTAGTCGTAGCCGAAGCGGCCCGTCGTGCTGAAGCGCACGATCACTTCTTCGTTGCGGCGGAAATATTGCGTGTATTCCTTGATGTGTACGTAGTCCAGCGGACGGTTGACCGTGATATCGGCCCGGCCATCAGGAAAGAGTGAGCGGTCTACGATTCCCAGCAGTGCCGGCCGGAAGTAGGTCGTTTCGGGCGTGAGACACTCCAGAAAATAGGCATTCTCCGCCGCCGGATCTTCGAACCGGGCCCGGATCGTGTAGTATTCGTCGTCGATGGCTACGCATTCCAGTGCTTCGAGGTCGAGCGGTTCCGGCACGGTCGTCTCGGCCGTCAGCGTGCGGCCCGAGTATTCGACTGTCAGCCGGTACTTCTTGCCCGTTTCACCCATGATGCGGTGGCTGCGGTAGACAAAGTGCGGGAAGTAGGCGTCGCTGTTGTAGCCCGTCAGTATCTCGGTTTCCTCGCCGCATGCAAGGGTTACTTTGGCCCAGCGCACTACGGCATCGGCCAGCATCTCTTCGGTCAGCCGGTCGGCGTAGGGAAGGTTGAGCGTCAGCATCACTTCGGCGCCCTGGCCCTCTTCGATGCGTCCTTCCACAACCAGTTGTTGATGGAATGCGTCGTCGGTACGGACTTTTCCCAGACATCCGGCCAGCAGTGCGCAGAGCAGCAGTATGCAGTATCGAGGTTTCATCATCTCAGAATCGGAACGTCCAGCTCAGCGAGGGCAGGATCGAATAAAGACTGTGTTTGCGACGGGCGGTGCGGAGCACTTGTTCGTCCGTGTTGTAGTGGATCGGCCACGATACATAAAGCGGATTCTTCCGGACGTAGCAGTTGTATAGCGAGAAGTTGATGCCGTGGCGGTGCGCATCGCCGATCCAGCGCGTTGCCGAAATGTCGAGCCGATGGTAGGCGGGCAGCCGCGACCCGTTGTAGGTGCCGTGGCCGCGCAGGAAGGCGCCGCCCGAGGTGTAGAAATCCACGGAGGAGGTGTAGGCCGCTCCCGTGGCATAGACGAAGACGGCACCGAAGTCCCACTTCGGCGTCGGATGCCAGGTTATCGCCACCGACAGATCGTGGCGGCGATCCTGTTTGGCCGGGAATGGATCGCCGCCGTTCAGTTCGTCGAACCGGCGTACGGAGCGTCCCAGCGTGTAGCTTATCCAGCCATTCACGCGCGGTGCCGTGTAGGCTGCCATCAGTTCCAATCCGTAGGCTTCGCCTTCGCCCGAGCGGATGTATTTTTCGATCTCCACTTGTGCATGGAGCATGCTCATCAGCGGCAGGTCGTATTCCACCGCGTCGTGCATGCGGCGATAGTAGGCTTCGGCCGACAGCCGGAGCCGGCCTCCGGCCAGCGAGGCATAGTAGCCGGCCGTGATGTTGTGGCTGTGCATGGGGGCGTTGTCCGCCGTGGCCGGCATCCAGAAGTCGGTCGAGAAGCTGGCGTTGGAGACCGGAACCAGATGGGTGTATTGTGCTCCGTAGGCGTAGACCGCTTTCAGCCGGTGTCGTTCCGAGAGGCAGTATTCCGCACTGACGCCCGGCTCGGGTTGCGAGGTCGTGTAGGTGCTTCCGCCGTCGAGTTTCCGGACGGTGTAGATCGAGTAGCGCAGCGCGGTTCCGACCGCGATTTTCCGCCCGAGCCGGAAAGTCGCTGCTATGTAGGGCGCTATTTCGTGCGAAAGATAGTGCGGTTTGGGTACTGTACGGTCGGTGGTCGCAAGGTTGTAGTCGGTCGCAGCGTATTGCGGCCGGATGTCGCGGCAGGCATAGAGGATGCCGGCCCGCAGATCCGTTCGTTCCGTTCGCCAGCGGATGCTGCCTTTGTAGCCGCCGTCGGCGATCGACGAGGGCGTGCGGATCGAGGTGCCGGTGGTCGCGAGCGTCGCCCGGTTGGCGTAATCCGAATAGTAGAGCGTATGTTCCGCCGCGAACCGGTCGGAGTATCGCGACTCCAGCCGGGCCGATGTCGCCAGGGTGTGCCAGCCGATTTTGCCGCCTATCAGATATTGGTCGTAGTTCATGCGGATCCGGTCGTCGCCATAGTGGCCGTTGACCGTCAGGCGGTGCCTCTGCGAGAGTTCCCAGACCAGCGTGGCATCGTAGTCTTGAAGTGCATAGCGCAGGTCGTCGTTTTCCGAGAGCGAAATCAGGGCGATCAGCCACTCCGCATAGGAGCGGCGGCCCGACAGGTGGAGGGCTGCTTTGCGGCCCAGCGGTACGCTCAGCGTCGCCTGCGCCGCAATGATCCCCACGTCGCCTTTCAGTCCCCATTTTTCAGGCACGGTTTCGACCGTCCGGGCCCGGAGCATGGCACCCGGGGCATGGCCCGTTTCGGCGCCGATTCCGGCTTTGTCGAATTCATAGCTGACGATATGACCCGGGTTGAATGCCGAGAAGAAGCCCAGCAGGTGGGCGTAGGAGTAGAGCGGGGCGTTGTTGAGCAGGACGGTGCTTTGACCGGCATCGCCGCCGCGGACGAAGAATCCGCTGTTGCCGTCGCCCGGGGTCTGTACGCCCGGCAGCAGCTGAAGGATCCGCAGCGGGTCGATCGTTCCCGCGAATCGGGGCAGGGCGTCGCTTTGTGCCATGTTGATGCGCAGTGTGCCGTCGGCGATGCCGCTCACAGCCAGTCGCTGCGGTTGCCCGCTCACGGTTACTTGTTCGATTTCGTATCTCTGTGCCACACTGTCGGCCGGCTCCTGGCCACCGAGCGCCGGGAGCGGAATGAGCAGAAGCAGGGTCGGTAAGATACGATGCAGCATGATGCGGGCCGGATGTAAGAACGAGAGGGAATGCCTGTGCAGGCTCCCTCTCGTTGTCGGTGCGGGATCGGATCAGCGGAGAATGTTGCTGTAGCCTTCGAGCAGTTCTTCGATCGTGTCGAAGAGCGACGAGAAGCGGTTGCGCGTGAAGTAGGATTCGAATGCCGTCCGCGAGCCGTCGCCGAATACGAGTACACCTTCCGTCGTGTAGTCGTAGACGTACTGCGTTCCGTCGAAATAGGAGTAGTCGCGTACGGCCTGCATTTCGATGTCGGCTACTTTGGTGTTGTCGTCCGCATAGGCCAGGTAGATGCTCATGTTGGCGTTGTAGATGGCGGCTTCGGCTTCGGCGCCTGCCTGCGTCCATTTGTTTTCGATCTTGTCCCTCAGGTCGATGATCTTGCGGATGTCGCCCTGGCCGACTACTTTGGCCGTCAGCAGCTGCAGCGTGCCTTCGCCGGTCTTTACATAGTCGCGGAAATGATCGCTCGGATCGACATCTTCGTACTCCGTGCCGTTCCAATCCGTTTCGGTTACGATCCAGTTGTTCGTGTCGGTCAGGTCGCTGACGGCTACTTTGGCATAGCCCGTTGCGATGACGGTGCCGTTCTTCACGATTTCGCTGTTGCAGGCGATGTAGTTGGGGTTGGCTTCGCCTTTGGCCGAGAGCGTCAGCGTGCCGTGGGTCAGCTTGGCTTCAGGATTGAGCGTCAGCCCGTCGGACGAAAGGTTGGGTATGACGAAGAATGACAATTCCTCTTTTTTGGCTACCAGAAGCGTCAGGGCGATGCGGTTCGGCACTTCGACGATGGCGTTTTCGGGTTTGTAGGTGTAGTCGGTCTTTTCGGCTGCATAGGCGATGACCACTTGCGATTCGTGCTTGTCATCGGCATAGTTGACCGTGATCTTACGTTCGTCGGAGGCTTGAGAGTCCCACTCTTCGGTCGTGTCGTTGTAAGTGTAGATCATGCCGTTCGAGCCCAGCTCGCCGGCTATCGTGTAGCGAATGGCGGCACGCGTTACGGCTCCCATCAGGGCTCCGGGGGCGTTGTCGCGCAGTGCGTCCAGCAGACTCCGGGTCATCGGCTGCACCGGTGTCGGCATGGGATCTACTTCATCGTTCGCGTTCAGCAGGTCGAGCAGCGTCTGGAGCGATTCGATCGCCGTGCGGCTCTCTTCGGGCGAAAAATAGCCGGCGAATTCTTTGCCGATCGTTTCCAGCTTGGCCTTATGCTGGTCGGGGGTCAGGGGCGAAGGAGCCGGGACATTTTGGCCGTTGTCGTCCTTGTCGCCGCAGGCCGTCGCCATCATGGCGACCGTTGCGGCCATCATTGCATAACGGAGGAGGTTTTTCATGATTTTATGGTTTGATGGAGTGTTTTCGCAAGGATCGGATCCCCTTACAATCTTTCTTTGAGACAAAGATATGCAAAAAATCCCCCCCCCAAAGGAATTGCGATTTTTTTTACATACCTCTTTATAAAAGGCCCGCTTCGTAGTATACGACGATCTGTTCGATGATGCGGTCTTCGCCTTCCTTGTCGTACTCCGATTTGAGATCTTGGCCGAAAACTTTCGAGATTCCTTGCCAGAATCCCGCTACGAAGCCTCCGCGGAATTCACGCAGCACTTCGTAGGCCGTGTATTCCGTCTCGCGGTCGATCAGCTTCAACAGCACGCGTCCTTGCGTGCGGGTCATGTGTTTCAGTACGGGCGTATATTCCTCCTTGATGTCGTGGTAGACTTGTTTGATGTAGGCTTTCTGTTCTTTCTTGGTGGGCAGGCGCAGCAGCTCGGCTTCCATGTCGGCCATCTTGCCTTTGGCGATCTTGGCGATCGGGTAGACTTTCTTCACGGCGTCGACCAGCCGGCGGTAGCGGCGCAGGTCGGCGGGCCGGCGGAAAACAGGAACGGGTGCAATGTGGATCAGCGGCGTCGAGTCGCCCCGCTCGACGCTCCATCCCTGATGAAGATAGCCGCGGCCCCCCTGTGCCTGCGCTCCGAAGTGCAGGGCAGCCAGCAGAAAGAGCAGCAGCCATTTTTTCATAGTCCGCAAAAATTGACGTATCTTTGTTCCGGGCCGGACAGTAGATTCCCGGCTTCGGAAACAAAGATAATCATTATAGTCGTTAAACGGAACGGATCCGGTTCGTATTTATGTTGGAAAAAGGTCTTTCAGCCCAGAGCCGCACGACGGTCGTCGAGGCCAATACGGCTGCATCAATGGGTTCGGGCGACATGCCCGTTTTCGCTACTCCCGCGATGATCGCCCTGATGGAGAACGCCGCCATGCTGGCTGTCGCCGGGGAATTGCCCGAAGGGGCTACTACCGTCGGCACCGAAATGAATGCTTCGCATATCAAGCCTTCGGGGCTCGGTGCCGAGATTACGGCTTCGGCAGTCGTTACGGCAGTCGAGGGACGTAAAATCACGTTCAACGTCGGGGCCCGCGATGCCGACGGATTGATCGGCGAGGGTACCCATGTCCGGTTCATCGTCGACCGCGAGCGTTTCCTCGCCAAATTGAAATAGCCTACCAGCCCATCAGGTGCTGGATCCAGATCATGAGCATGCCGGCCAGATAGCCCGCCAGCGCCAGCGGCGTGATTCGGCGCAGATACCATCCGAAGTCGATCTTCTCCAGTCCCATCGCCACGACGCCTGCTGCCGAGCCGATAATCAGCAGACTGCCGCCTACTCCGGCTGCATAGGAAAGCAGGTGCCAGAAAAGGCCGTCGGCTACGAAGTTCTGCATGAACGCAGGGTCGGCGCTCGCGGCTGCCGTCGCCGCATCTACGACCGGGTACATGCCCATGCAGGCGGCGACCAGAGGTACGTTGTCGATTACCGACGACAGGATACCGATCAGTCCCGCAATGGCGAACGGTTCGTGCATGTGCTTGTCCAGCCAGTGGGCCATGCCGGTAAGGATGCCGGCGCTTTGCAGGGCTCCCACCGCCAGCAGAATACCCAGAAAAAAGAGGATCGTCGGCATGTCGATATGTTTGAGCACCTTCGAAACCCGGTTCTGGATCGACTCTTCCATGTCGCGTCGCCGGTCGTAGAGAATTTCGGTCAGCGTCCACAGCAGACCCAGTACGATGGTCATGCCCATGTAGGGCGGCAGCCCCGTGATTTCTTTGAATATCGGTACGAACAGCAGTCCGGCGACACCCGTTGTCAGAATCGTCCGGCTCATGCGCGGAGTTACGCCTTGCGGCAGTCCGACCGCCTGCGAGGCCTGCCCCGACGTCTCGCCTTTGCCGACAAGATGCGTCGCAATGGCCGTCGGTACGACTACCGAAAGCAGTGCGGGCAGAATCAGTCCGTACATCAGCGGCCCGGCCGATACGTTTCCGCGCGTCCAGAGCATGATCGTCGTTACGTCGCCGATGGGCGACCAGGCGCCGCCGCTGTTGGCCGCAATGACGATCAGGCTGGCAAAAATCCAACGTTCGCGTTGTTGCGTTACGATGCGGCGCAGCAGCATGATCATGATGATCGAGGTCGTCATGTTGTCCAGTACGGCCGACATGAAGAAAGTGATGATCGCCAGCAGCCAGAGCAGCCGGCGTTTGTCGCGGGTGCGGATGCGCGAGGTAATGACGCTGAAGCCGCCGTGGGTATCGATCAGATCGACGATCGTCATGGCTCCGATCAGGTAGATCAGGATCTCGCACGTGTCGGCCAGTTGTCCGGCCAGCTGCGTGCCGATCTGCGCGTCGTGTCCCGCCAGACTCAGCAGTGCCCAGAGTATGCCGCACATCACCAGCGCCACGGCCGATTTGTTGATTCGGATTTTGTGTTCCAGCGCGATCAGTATGTAGCCGGCGCAGAAGATCGCGATCAGAGTGATTATCATAGGTCAGGAATTGAAAAACAATATCCGGTCATTGGATATTGCGTTTTTTTTTCTATCTTTGCCTCGCTTTCGAGCAGCGATTGAGCTGTGGTGTAATGGTAACACAGCAGATTTTGGTTCTGTCGTTCCAGGTTCGAGTCCTGGCAGCTCAACTCTTCCGAACAGAAGCGGAGACCCCCGAAGGTCTCCGCTTTCCGTTTTCGGCCCGAGGCCGTCAGTAGGTTGTTTTGTTCTGCAGACGGTCGGCTGCCGAGTCGATGGCGTTGCCTACCTTGTCCACTGCTTTGGCCGCGCCGTCCCGGACGGCTTCGCCTGCTTTTCGGCCCATTTCGCCGATGCGTTCGGTAGTCTGTTTCACTCCGTTTTTCAGCGTGTCGGAGGTTTTGTCCGTTGTCTTTCCGGCGCAGTCGGTCGCCTGGTCTATCTTGCCTGCAAGCAGGTCTTCGGTCTGCCGGTTTTCCCAGCTGTTTTTCGTGTCGTTCATGTTCGTTCGTTTTTTAATGTTCCACATGTTTTCGCCGGGTGATTATCGAGACGATCCACAGCAGGACGATGGCTCCGGCGAGGGAGGTCAGGAAGCTGCCGAACGTGCCGGCAGGAATCCACCCGAACCACGAGAAGATCCAGCCGCCCAACAGGCCGCCGATAAGACCTACGATCAGATTGACGATGAGTCCCGAGCCATTGCCCTTGACGATCAGGCTGGCGATCCATCCGGCCGCCAGTCCTATCAGGAGATACCATAAGAAATACATATTCTTCCGTTTTTTTGACTTGACGGAGGAGTATACAGCAAAATCCGTTCCTCAATTTCGGGGAACGGAAAAAAGATGACAGGATGATTCGGATTCGGGACGGTTTACCCGAGGGCTTTTTCCAGCGCGCGGGCCAGTTGATCAGGGCAGGAGGTTCCGCGACCGCGGCAGTCGATACCTTTGAGACGGGCGATGGCGTCTTCGGCTTTCATGCCGCATACCAGCGCCGCGATGCCTTGTGTGTTGCCGTGGCAGCCGCCCAGGAAAGCAGCCCGGCGGATGATGCCGTCTTCCAGTTCGATTTCGACTTGTTGCGAGCAGGTGCCTTCGCAGGGGTAGGTTATCTTCTCGATCATGGTTTTTCGTGTAATTCGGGTACGAAGATAACGAAAAAAGCTCTCCCGGACAAGGAGAGCTCTTTCTTTTCCGCCGGCGCGGATTATTTCTGCAGACTGCTGTTGTCCGCTACGACCATGTTTTTGTCGATGCGCAGCGTTACGTCGCTGTCTACTTCGATCAGCAGCGAGGTCTCTTTCACCTCCTTGACCGTGCCGTAGATGCCGCCGGCCGTGATTACCTTGTCGCCTTTTTTCAGTCCGTCGCGGAACGCCTGCATCTGTTTGCGTCGTTTGGCTTCGGGGCGCCACATGATGAACCAGAGCGCTACCAGCATCAGGCCGATCATGATGAAGCCGCTGTACTGTTGCCATACGCTGGGCTGCGGTTCGCCCTGCATGGCTGCCTGTAAGAAGTTGATCATAGTTTTTCTGTTGTTTTAGTTTCGAACTTGTATGATGCAAAGATATATAATTTCCGGCAGTTTATTTGTTTTTGGACTATAATCTTCAGATTCAATCATTGTCAAAGAGAACGCTTGACTTTACCGGAATTATGGAGCGGTTGTCTCTGACTCGGAAATGATAATGATAAATATTTATTTGGCAGTTCGTTGTAAATCCGTTACCTTTGTCAAAGGCGAGAATATGAATGTATCGGTTGGTTTTGATCGTGGTTCCCGGACTTGGCGGCGACTGCTTGCGACCATACGCTATTTAAAACGGAATAGTAGCAATCGAATTGGAAACAATAGATGAGTACCGCTGTAACTGGAGTTGTTTGGAGCGCCGTTGAACGCTTTTCGGTACAAGGCATTCAGTTTATTTTGAGCCTTGTCATCGCCCGGTTCGTCAGTCCCGCAGAATATGGATTCATTGCTATGATCGCCATATTCATGGCCATTTCGCAAACGTTTGTCGACAGCGGTTTCGGAAATGCTTTGATTCAGAAGAAAGATCGTTCCGATATTGATTTCTCGACGGTATTTTATTTCAACATCATCTTGTCGTTGCTGCTGTATACCGCTTTGTATGCGGCAGCTCCATTGATTGCAAGATTCTACGATCAGCCGATTCTTGTTTCTGTTACCCGGTGGGTCGGCTTGAACTTGATTTTTTCGGCTTTTTCTATTGTTCAGCGGGCTAAGTTGACCATCGCTCTGGATTTCAGGCGGCAAGCTAAAATTTCGTTGCTGGCAGTAACGATAAGCGGTGCTTTAGGCATTTATGCGGCTTATCGGGATTGGGGTGTATGGGCATTGGTATTGCAGACTCTGTCCAATAATTTTTTTACTGCTGTTTTCTTCTGGTTTATTGCGAAATGGAGACCTTTGCTGGCTTTTTCACGAGAGTCGTTCCGGAAGTTGTTTTCTTTCGGTTCCAACCTCTTATTATCCGGACTGTTGCAAACGGTTTACCTGAATCTGTATAGTTTGGTTATCGGCAAATGGTACAATGCGGCGGATGCCGGGTATTACAATCGAGCATATAGCATTTCTCAATATCCTACGATCAATCTGGTTCAGGTAATTACAAGAGTGCTTTATCCTTTGCAATGCGCACATCAGGATGACGACGGATGGTTGGTCGCCTCTTTCCCGAAATTTCTTCGGATGACTTGTTTCTGCGTGTTCCCGATCATGGCATGTCTTGCCATATTGTCGAAACCGTTGGTATTGATAATCCTCTCCGAACGATGGCTGCCTTGTGCCGAACTTATTTCTATTTTGTGCGTTGCATATATGTGGATTCCGGTCGGTACGCTCAACAATCATCTAATCAACTCGAAAGGACGTTCGGATTTGTTTTTGAGGGCGGAATTGATCAAAAAAATAACGGCTGTCATTATTTTGATTGTTACTTTGCCGTTCGGTCTGTCGGTTCTTTGTTGGGGCGTTGTGCTTTACAATATCGTGGATATTTTCATAATTATCGGTTTCACAAGACGAATCCTTGATATGGGATTCCGAAAACAATTTCGTGCCATTGCCCCGCTTCTGCTGTTGACCGTTCTCTCCGGTATTGCGGTCTGGGCGCTTTTGCCTGTTGTCTCGAATATTTGGATGAGGGTTCTTATTGGGATCACAACATTTATCCTGGTCTTCGGGTGCGGTGCATTTGTATGCGGTTTCGAAGAGCCCCGGATGCTTGTTTCCTATTTTAGAAAAACGAATATCGTATAAAAAAACTCGATATGCCTTTGATTTCTGTAATATTGCCTGTTTTTAACACCGAGCGATTCATTCGGCGGTGCTTGGAATCGATTGTCGGACAAAGTGTATCCGATATTGAAATCGTAATCGTAAATGATGCGACTCCGGATCGTGCGATGGATGTCGTGCGTGAATTTGCACAGCATGATTCCCGCTTCGTCATTGTCGATAAGGAAAAAAACGAAGGCCTGATGATGGCCCGGAAGACCGGTTACGAGCTGGCAAAAGGAGATTATATCGTGTTTTGCGATTCCGACGACTTGTTGTTGCCGGATGCGCTGCGAATTCTATACGATAAAGTCGTCTCGGAGTCGGCCGATATTGCAATGAGTGGATACAGATATATTGAAGTGTCTGGTAAGACCACGGATGCGATTTACCGGTTGCCTTATGGCAATACTCGTTTCGAAGTCATGAAAGCTTTGTTGGAGGAGAAATTGCCCCATAATTTGTGGGCGAATATCTATAAACGAGATCTGTTCACTCAATATGAATATGTTTGTTTTGCCAATCAGACTCTTGGCGAAGATATGATGCTGTTTTATCAGCTCGTCAACAATTCGAATAGGATCGTAACTGCCGATTGCGTACTTTACGGTTATTGCCAGAATATGCAGTCGAGCATGCATGTCCCCTTATCCGATCCGACTGCGAGAAAATGGGCCTCGTTGACGAATTCCTGGTACGAATTCATGGTCGGTACCGGATTGTTCCCGAAGTTGGTTGATCGGAGGGTGTTGAAATCGACGTATTACAAATTGAGACGAGGTTGCAATTTCTCGACCGTATCGGATTGCAGTCCTGCATTTCGGCATTTGTTTTATTATAAGCAGTACATGAGCATTTTAGGCTTTCGATGGGGGCTTCGGTTCTTTTTGTATAAAACATGGCGTGAAATTTTCGATAGGCTGTCATGAAAAAGAAAATATTGTGTTGGTTGGCCGGCCATCCGAGATTGTTTTATTGGGCGCAGCAGTTCGCCGATTGTATTTTGCCGGTGCGCGGCCGAGGAAACAAAGTCTTCAATGAGGGATGTTTGATAAGATCGAAAATATCGGTCATCGGTAATAATAATAAAATATATATCGCCAAAGGGTGTGTCCTTCGGAATTGCGAGTTCCATGTTCGTGGGGACAATCATATCATCCGGTTCGGAGAAAATAGCAAGGTGATCGAATGGGGCAGTTTTTGGTGCGAAGGCGCTGATAACAGCATCGTCGTGGGTACCGGCACAAGTTTAGTTTCAGCTCATCTTTGTGCTCAAGAACATGATACGAAGATACTTATCGGCGATGATTGCATGTTCTCCAACAATATTCAGATTCGTACCAGCGATTCCCATCCCTATTATGACATGGAAACTAAGGTGCGATTGAATCCGGGGGCATCCGTGAACATCGGGCCTCATGTGTGGATTTGTGCGAAAGCTACCATTATGAAGGGGGTAACGATCGGCGAAGGCAGCATTGTGGGGTATTCTTCGATTGTTACGAAAAACGTCTCTCCGAATAGTCTCGTTGCCGGCTCTCCTGCAAAAACCATAAGAGAGCATGTGTGCTGGTCTCGGAAATAGGATGACAGCAATTGGATTTCTGCTTTATCGCATCGCATAGGGTGCTTCCAGCCCGCAGGATTCCAGCAGGGCCGGGTCGCGGAAAATGTCGGCGGTGCGTCCGTCGGCAGCAATGCGTCCGTCGCGCAGGATGATCGTCCGGGGGCACAGCTCGAGTACCAGTTCCATGTCGTGCGTCGCCAGAAGCATGGTGTGCCCGAAGCGGCGCAGCAGTTCGATCGTCCGGCGCCTGGCCCGTGGATCAAGATCCGAGGTCGGTTCGTCCAATACCAGCACCGAGGGCTCCATCGCCAGTACCGTGGCGATCGCTACCCGGCGTTTTTGTCCGCCGGACAGCCGGTAGGGCACGCATCGGCGCAGATGCGTCGCGTCTACGGCTTCCAGCGCGTTCGTGATCCGGGTTTCGATCTCTGCAGGCGTCAGCCGCATGTTCGCGGGCCCGAATGCCACGTCTTCTTCTACCGTCGGCATGAAGAGTTGGTTGTCGGGGTGCTGAAATACAAGTCCTACCGATTGGCGGATCAGCGGCAGCGTGCGGCGGCGGATGCCGATTCCGCCCACGATCACTTCGCCTTGCGTGGGCAGCAGCAGCCCCGCCGTGTGGAGCAGCAGGGACGATTTTCCCGCTCCATTCATTCCTACGAGGGCTGTTTTTTCGCCATGTTCCAGCCGAAACGTTATTCCTCGCAGGGCTTCGTAACCGTTCGGATAGCGGTAATGTACGTCGTTGAATTGAAGATAGTGATGGCTCATGCGAATGGGTGTTTCAGCGCAGCAGATGCGTCAGGGTTTCGACCGGCCCGATCGCCCGGGCCAGCAGCAGGGCGGCGCTCCATGCCAGCAGGTAGACCGTCTCCTCCCGTCGCCAGTGCGTGCGGTGGGCTCCATAGTCAGGGATGCGGCCCGTGAATCCGCGGGCCAGCATCGCCCGATGGATCTGTTCTGCACGATCGAGGGTGCGGATCAGCAGTTGACCGATCACCGTTCCCCATACCGCCAGCGGCAGCGAGCGGCGATCGAAACTGCGGGCTTCACGGGCTTGCGACATGCGGATCGCTTCGTCGATCAGTACGTACAGATAGCGATAAACGAAGAGCAGCTGTACCGTAAAAAAACGGGGTACGCCCAGTCGCTGCATCGCTCGGCAAATCTCGAAAAATCCCGTGGAGCCGATCAGCACCAGCAGGGCTCCGACCGACAGCACTCCGCGCAGGACGATCGAAAGAAAGGCGATCCAGCCGTCGGTTATCGTCAGCGGGCCGATCCGGAAGACGGGTATTCGGTCGTAAAAAAGATTGAATACTCCGATCAGCGCCACGAACGGAATTACCACCAGCGATCTTCGCAGTAACGTTCCCAGGCGCATGCCGCATGCCGAAGCCGTCAGAATCGGGTAAAGCGCATAGAGCAGAATTTCCGAGAGGCGCGAAAGCGGTATCGAGAGCATCGTCGCCAGAAAGACCGCCGTTACAAGTAATTTCGCCCGCGCATCGAGTCGGTGTAGCGGACTCTCCGCCCGGGCGTTCCGTTCCAGTGCGTCCAGTTCGCAGAGGGCGTGTTGCAGCCGGTTTCTCATCCGTCTCTGTGTCCTGTGCGGAGGAGCCGCGAGCCGCCCCAGGCAACCAGCAGAATCGCTCCGCAGCCTACCAGTCCCGCCAGTGAGGTATTGTAGTCGGGCAGGGCGGCCGTCGTCTCCTGGAGCGTTGCCGCTGTCCGGTGTGCAGTATTGTCCGGCGTCTCGATTTCGGCCATGCCGGTCAGTCGTTCGATCGACCACTCCAGCCCGTCGGGTTGCGATGACGCCAGCCACGAGAACGAGCTTCCTATAAGTAGGGCCGCCAGTGCGATGACTGCCAGCGCTCGGTTTGTCCGGTGCTTGCCTGCTGTCCCTTGTCGCCGGATATCGACCAGCAGCTCAGGCCGGTAGCGTCGTACGGCGCAGAGCACCGCTCCTGTAGCCGCTCCTTCGCAGAGACCGATCGCAAGATGGATCGGCAGCATGAACAGCAGAAAGCGTCCGAATGGCAGGGCCGTGATGCCCGATGCTTCGGTCTCTGCCGTTACGGCCAGTGCTCCCAGCCCGAGTCCGGCTGTCGCTGCCAGAATCGATGCCGTGAAAATCCGAACGGGCGAGGCTTCGGCTCGCATTAGTGGTTGAAAAATTAACGGATAGGCCACTAGACACGACAGCACGGCCATGTTGAGGATGTTGCAGCCCAGCGCCAGCAGCCCGCCGTCGGCGAAGAGCAGGCATTGCAGCAGCAGTACCGAGGAGAGCGTCAGCACTCCCGACCACGGCCCCAGTATGGCTGCCAGCAGAATGCCGCCGATCAGATGGCCGCTCGATCCCGTGCCCGGGATGGCGAAGTTGATCATCTGGGCTGCGAAGACGAATGCCCCCATCACGCCCATCAACGGAACGATGCGTTCGTCGCCCGGCTGCGTCTCCGTCGGGCGCAGTTTGCGGATCGCCGTTCCCAGGAGTACCAGCGATGCGGCCCCCGCGACGGCGGCTACCGTCGGGGAGACCAGTGCGTCGGACATGTGCATGATGCGTTATTTTTGCGGGGTGTCGGTTGTGTCGATATTCGGTTGTCGGGGTGCCAGATGCGTCTTGTTGGCAGGATCCCAGTTCGAGTGGTCGGGTTTCTCCACGTTGTCGAACCGGATCAGCGGCAGCAGGAATAGCCATGTCGTCAGGCAGAACGGCGCCGTCAGCGTGGGAATGCCCAGCGGCGTCAGCATGACGTCCATGCCGGCTTGTACGAATACCGTAACGACCACGCCGGTCAGCGCCCACATAGCCGAGCGTCGGCCGGGCTTGTAGAATACCGTACCCAGTGCGATGGCCGTCAGTACGGGGCTGAAACCGTAGAGTCCCCCCGCCACGTCGCTGCCCGAGGTCTTGAAGACGATCGCTACAAGCAGCGCCACCGCCGATCCGATGGCTGCCCACAGGGCGGCCCGTCTGTTGCAGAAGGCCAGTCCGATCAGAAAAAACAGCCCAGTAACCCACGAGTTTACGAGGAACACTTGTCCGATGCCTTTCAGCCAGTAGACGATCAGATGACCGAAGCGCAGACTTTCGACCGACGAAAAGAGCGTTGGCAGCGTCGGGTCGCTCAGATGCTCGGGCGGCATGGCGTGCATCGCGCGGGCCGCCAGCAGGAACAGCCACGTGCAGAAGACGAACGGAAAGGTCAGCGAGTTGACTTTCCACGGAGCCATCACGTTGTTGAACCCGGTGCGCACCCATGTTGTCAGCGCCGCGCAGAGAATCAGCGCCAGCCACATCCAGACCGTATTGCCCAGGAACGTAGGGAAGGCGCAGCCTACCAGTACCCCGTTGAAGCCCCACAGCCCCTGCGTGCCGTCGTCTGCCGGAAGGCGGAGCAGCCGGCCCGTGAGCGTGGAGACGATTACACCGACCAGCGCACCCCAGCCTACGAGGCCCGTATGTCCGGCGTAGGAACCCCAGAAGATGCCGATCAGGAAGAATACACCCGTCCATGCGCTGGGTTGGAACATCACCTGTCCCGTGCCGCGCAGTATTTTTTTCAGGAAACCGACGCTCGGATGATCCGTCGGCATAAAAGCCATTGTTGCCATAGTTTTCGTTTTTTGTGTTTCATTTTATCGCCACGGAAACTCTTCCGGCAGCGGACGTTGTTTTACTTCCTCACGCACGACGGAGCAGAATTGGCGCACCAGCCGTTTTACGGGCCCTGTCTCGGCGCCCAGCGCCTTGTAGAGCAGGCCGCAGCCGTTGGGCAGGTGCGTGATGCCGGCTGCCAGCCGGTGTTCCTTGTCGATGAAGGCTTCCGTGCGGGCGTAGATGCGTTCCGCTTCTTCGGGCGGTGTCAACACGATCGCATTGGCGAATACGTCGTAGTCGTTCATCGCGCCCAGCGTCGTCGGAGCGTATTGTTGGGGCCGGACGATGAATTTCTCGCGGAACAGCTGTTGTCCGTCGGGGCGTTCCGCCCGGGTCGTTACCGACAGTACGTCGTAGGCGAAACGTTCGCCGCGGTCGAAATACTTGCGGCCGCTCATGTATATTTCGGCGTAGAAAAGCGTCGCCGTAGGGTCGATGCGGATCGTCGTGTCGGCGATGAACCGCGTATGCCGACAGGGGATCGTCGGTTCGGGAAGATACTCCAGGTAGGCATTTTCTTCCAGTTCGAAGCGTTGTTTCAGCCCCGAATAGTTGTAGCGCATTTCGGCCAACTTAGTCG
>JAIDKM010000200.1 GCA_029051915.1 Alistipes sp.
GACAAGTCCCCTCCCCTCTCAGTCGGCCACAGGCTGTGCACCTTCCGGATGCAACGACCTTTGTTTGTTCTTCCGAGGGTTTTCGGAGCGCGGGCCCGGATCGGAATCCGAACACCTGCGATCCCCCTCCCTACGAAACTACCAGCTGGCTTTCGTAACGCCCGGAATCAGACCCTTCGAAGCCATCTCGCGGAACTGGATACGGCTGATGCCGAACAGACGGATATAGCCCTTGGGACGACCCGTGATCTTGCAACGGTTGTGCTGGCGGATGGGATTCGAGTTACGAGGCAGTTTCGACAGAGCGATCCACGCCTCCTCGTGATCCATTTCACCGGCCTTGACCTTAGCAGCAATCTCCTCGCGCTTATGAGCGTAGCGGTTGGCGAGCTTCTGACGCTTCACCTCGCGCGCCTTCATCGATTCTTTTGCCATGACTTAGTTGTTCTTTTTAGCGTTTTTGAAAGGCAAACCGAATTCGCGGAGCAGAGCGTAAGCCTCCTCGTCGGTCTTGGCCGTGGTAACGAAAGTGATCTCCATACCGAAGATCTTGGTGATCTTGTCGATGTCGATCTCCGGGAAGATGATCTGCTCGGTGATGCCGAGGGTGTAGTTGCCCTGACCGTCGAACTTCTCGTTGATACCCTTGAAATCGCGGATACGCGGCAGAGCCACGGCGATCAGACGCTCCAGAAACTCGTACATCCGGGCATCGCGCAACGTAACGCGCACGCCGATGGGCATACCCTTGCGCAGCTTGAAGTTGGAGATGTCCTTGCGCGAACGCGTCTGCACGGCCTTCTGACCGGTGATCTGCGTCAACTCGGCCTCGGCCACGTCGATGAGCTTCTTGTCGGCGACGGCCTGCCCCATGCCCTGATTGATGACGATCTTGGTGAGCTTCGGGCACTGCATGATGCTGGAGTAACCGAACTCCTTCATAAGGGCAGGCATGATCTGCTCCTTATACTGTGTCTTGAGTGTAGGTACGTATGCCATTATTTGATCTCCTCCCCTGACTTTTTAGCGTAACGAACTAATTTACC
>JAIDKM010000201.1 GCA_029051915.1 Alistipes sp.
GTTCGTAGCCTCGGGCCCACCGCCCTTGAGGAAGACGGGAGTTACGGGCGAATTCGTTACGCCGATGTTGAAACCGTTCTCCTTGAGCGAGCTCTGCAGCGCGCGGACGATCTCCCACAATTTCTGCTGGTATTCGGGGTGGTTGCGGATCAGCTCCAGGCGCTTCAGGGCACCGATGACCATCGGCATCGGCAACGACTTGGCGTAGAGCTGCGAACGCATGTTGTAACGGAACAAATTGATCAGCCAGCGCGGGCCGCTCACGAAAGCACCGATACCGGCCATCGACTTGGCGAAGGTGTTGAACAGCACGTCCACGCCGTCGACCACGCCGAAGTGCGACGCCGTACCGCGGCCGCCCTCGCCCATCGTACCGAAACCGTGGGCATCGTCGACGAGCAGACGGAAGCTGAAATCCTTCTTCAGCGCCACGATCTCGTCCAGCTTGCCGAGGTCGCCCTTCATGCCGAAGACACCCTCCGTGATGACGAGGACGCCGCCGTTCTGCTCCTCGGCCAGGTCGGTGGCATGCTGCAGCTGCAGACGCAACGACTCCATGTCGTTATGACCGAAGACGAAGCGCTTGCCCTTGTGCATGCGCAGGCCGTCGATGATGCAGGCGTGGGCCTCGGCATCGTAAACCACCACGTCGCGCGGAGTGAGCAGACAGTCGATGATCGAGATCATGCCCTGGTAGCCGAAGTTGAGCAGGAAAGCATCCTCCTTGCCCACGAATGCGGCCAGCTCGCGCTCCAGCTGCTCGTGGTAGACCGTCTGGCCGCTCATCATGCGGGCGCCCATCGGGGCGGCCATGCCGAACTTGGCGGCGCCTTCGGCGTCGGCCTGGCGCACTTCGGGCAGATTGGCCAGACCCAGGTAGTTGTTCAAGCTCCAGTTGAGCACTTTCTTGCCCCGGAAAACCATGTGGGGGCCGATGTCGCCTTCCAGCTTGGGGAAAGCATAATAGCCGTGAGCATAGCTCATGTACTGGCCGATCGGGCCGCCGGCATTCTTTTCGAGGCGTTCAAAAATATCAACCATTGTTCTTTATTATTTAAGATTTACTGAGTTTCCTGAGGTGCGGAAAAACCGATGCGCAAAAATACAAACAAAACCGCATTGGTCGATCAAAGGTAGCCGTTTTTTTATGCGGAACACTACGTATAAATACCTATTTCTCGGCGATCTTGCCGCATCGACCTCCCGATCGCCGGCGCCGCACGAGCCAGTGCAGCGGATCCGGCCGGCATCCACCGCCGCCGGGTTCTTCGAAGCTCGGAATTTTTTCCTACCTTCGCACCATGACATCGCTTTTCCACGACATCATCTTCGGGCCGGTCCGCTCGCGGCGGCTGGGTCTCTCGCTGGGCGTCAACCTGCTGCCCACCGAATCGAAACTCTGTTCGTTCGACTGCATCTACTGCGAATGCGGCTGGAACGCCGAGCATCCCGGCACGCGGAGGTTCAATGCCCGGGCCGACGTGCGGGCGCAACTCGAAACGACGCTGCGCCGCATGGTCGCCGACGCAACGCCGCCCGACGTCATCACCTTTGCGGGCAACGGAGAGCCGACCCTGCACCCCGAATTCGAAGCCGTGATCGGCGACACGATCGCCCTGCGCGATGCGCTCTGTCCTGGAGCCAAAGTCTCGGTGCTGTCGAATGCCACACAACTGCACCGCGACGATGTATACCGCGCCCTGCTGCGTGTCGACAACAACATTCTGAAGCTCGATTCGGCGTTCGACGAGACCGTCCGCCGCATGAACAATCCGCAGAATCCGGACTGCAACGTTCGCAAGACCGTCGAACAGATGAAGCGGTTCGAGGGGAGGATGATTCTGCAGACCATGCTTCTGCGAGGCGTATGCAACGGAGAGCCGATTGACAATACCACCGAAGAAGAGGTCGCCGCCTGGCTGCGGATCGTCGAAGAGATCCGGCCGCGGCAAGTCATGATCTACTCCCTCGACCGCGATACGCCCTGCCCGACGCTCGAAAAAGTCCCCCGCGAAGAACTTCAGGCGATCGCCGCGCGGGTCGAAGCACTGGGAATTCCGTGCTCGGTTGCATGATGCAGACGAAAAGGGCGGAAGCAGCCGACCGCTACTCGCCTTTCAACGCCCGATAGATACTCTCCTCGTCGTAGCCGCAAAGCGCATGGAGCTGCGCCGGAGTGCCGTGTTCGATCCACCTGTCGCCGACACCCAGCGAGCGGACGGAGAGTCCGAATCCGTGGCTGTTGAACCACGCCGTTACCGCTTCGCCCACGCCGCCGCGCAGCGACCCGTCCTCGACGGTTATCGCCCGGCGGAAAGAACGGCCCACCTCCGCGAGCAATTCCTCGTCGAGCGGCTTGGCGAACCGCAGATCGTAATGTGCGACGCTCACGCCCTCGGCGGCAGCCCGTTCGGCAGCCCGCGCGGCCGCATTGCCCACCGTGCCGATCGTCAGCAACGCCACGTCCCTGCCCTCGCGCATGCGGCGCCCCCGGCCCGCAGGCAGTGCCTCGAAGGGTTCGTTCTGCCAGCTTGCGCCGGCCCCGTTGCCGCGGGGATAACGAATCATATAGGGAGACCCAGACAGCAGGGCCGAATACATCATGTTGCGCAGTTCGCGTTCGTCCATCGGTGCCGCGATCGTCAACGACGGCACGGCTCCGAATGCCGCCATGTCGAAGAGTCCGTGGTGCGTAACGCCGTCCTCGCCCACCAGACCGCCCCGGTCGAGGCACATCACCACAGGCAGATTCTGGATGGCAACGTCGTGGATCACGTTGTCGTAGGCCCGCTGCATGAACGACGAATAGATGTTGCAGAAAGGCACCAGACCGCCGGCGGCCAGACCGGCCGAGAAGGTAACGGCATGGCCCTCGGCGATCCCCACGTCGAAACAACGGTCGGGCATCGCCTGCATCAGGATATTCATCGAGCAGCCCGACGGCATGGCCGGCGTAACGCCCACCACGCGGCTGTCCATGCGGGCCAGGTCGAGCAGCGTCTGTCCGAAGACGTCCTGATAACGCGCCGCACCGCCCTGCGAGACGATCCGTTCGCCCGTCTCGGGATTGAAACGCCCCGGAGCATGCCACACCGGTTTGTCGTGCTCGGCCGGCAGGAAGCCTTTGCCCTTGACGGTCATCACGTGCAGCAGCTTCGGCCCCGGAATGCCGCGCAGACTCCGCAACGTACGCACGAGCTCGGGCAGGTTGTGTCCGTCGACCGGGCCGAAATAACGGAAGTTGAGACTTTCGAAGAGGTTGCTGTTGTTCAACACTCCCTGTTTCACGGCATTGCCCATCTTCTGACACAGCCGCAGCAGCCGCGGCGTATGCGACAGCACGCCCCAGAGCCGCTGCTTGAAACGGTTGTAGTGTCGCGAAGTGGATATCTTCAGCAGGTAATTTTTCAAGGCCCCGGTTGCCTGGTCGATGGCCATGTTGTTGTCGTTGAGGATGACCAACAGGTCGGTGCTTTTGTCAGCCCCGGCATTGTTGAGACCCTCGAACGCCAACCCGCCCGTCATCGAACCGTCGCCGATGACCGCCACGACCTTGTATTTCTCGCCCCGCAGCGCGGCCGCCTCGGCCATGCCGAACGCCGCCGAAATCGAGACCGAGGCATGGCCCCCGCCAAAGGCGTCATACTCGCTCTCGGCCATACGCGGGAAGCCGCTGATGCCGTCCAGCCGGCGTTTGTTGCGGAAAGCCTCGCGCCGCCCGGTGATGATCTTGTGGGCATAAGTCTGGTGGCCGACATCCCAGACGATCCTGTCCTCGGGCGTATCGTAGACGTAGTGGAGCGCCGCGGCCAGCTCCACCGCACCGAGACTCGACGCCAGGTGCCCCGGGTTGACCGAGCACTCCTCGATGATGTAGCGGCGCAGCTCGTCGCAGTAGGCACGCAACTCGTCGGGCGCGAGTCTCTTCAGCTCGCGCGGCGAATCCACCTTATACAGCAGTTTGTACTCTTCGGAACTCATGGTTATGCAAAGATAGAGGATTTTATGGATTATTTTCAGAAAAAATACCTATCTTCGCATAATAAACAGCGCAAGAGATGAAATACAGACGCATACTTCTGAAACTGAGCGGCGAATCGCTGCAGGGCGAACAGAAATACGGACTCTCGCCCGAGGTGCTCCAGTCCTATGCCGAACAGATCAAGGCAGCCGCGGCGACGGGCGTGCAGATCGGCATCGTCATCGGCGGCGGCAACATCTTCCGCGGCATGACGGGAGCCAAAAAGGGATTCGACCGCGTGAAGGGCGACCAGATGGGCATGCTGGCCACGATCATCAACTCGCTGGCCCTGCAGTCGGCGCTCGAAGACAACGGCGTGAAGGCCAAAGTGCTGACCTCGATCCGCATGGAGCCCGTCGGCGAATACTTCTCGAAAGCCCGCGCCATCGAATACCTGGAAGCCGGCTACGTGGTCATCATCGGCGGCGGCACGTCGAATCCCTACTTCACGACCGACTCGGCATCGGCCCTGCGCGGCATCGAGATCGAGGCCGACGTCCTGCTGAAGGGCACGCGCGTCGACGGCGTCTATACGGCCGACCCGGAGAAAGATCCTGCAGCGGTGAAATTCGACGAGATCTCGTTCGAGGAGGTGCTCGACCGCCGGCTCAAGGTCATGGATCTCACGGCATTCACGCTCTGCCGCGAAAACGGGCTGGAGATCGTCGTCTTCGACATGGACACCCCCGGCAACCTGGGCCGGCTTCTTGCCGGCGAAGAGATCGGCACGCGGGTGAAAATCGAATAACCGTCTTTCGAAATGGCAAACAAGAAAAGCAACAAACAGCTTTGGATCATGCTGGCGCTGATCGCGGCGATCCTCGTGGCGATCCTGCTGCTGCCCGGGTGCGGCGGCCGAACGGGCAAGAACGTACAAAACGAAGCGGAAGCCGCCACGCTGGTCAAGGCCGGAGAGCAGGCGCCCGACTTCACGGTCGAGATGTTCGACGGCACGCGGATCGCGCTCGCCGACCTGCGCGGCAAAGTCGTGCTCCTGAACTTCTGGGCTACATGGTGTCCGCCCTGCCGGCAGGAGCTGGCACGCGTCCAGACCGATCTGATCGACCGCTTCGCCGGCCGGGAGTTCGTCTTCCTGCCCGTCTCGCGCGGCGAAGAACGCGAGGCTGTGGCGACGTTCCGCGAGAAGCAGGGCTACACGTTCCCGATGGGACTCGACCCGCAGCGCGCGATCTACGACCTCTACGCCACGAACTTCATCCCTCGCAACTTTCTGATCGGCCGCGACGGCAAGGTCGTGCTGGCTTCCGTGGGCTACGAACCCGAAGAGTTCGACGCGCTGACGGAGATGATCGAAGAGATGCTCAAGAACAAATAACAAGAACGATATGGAGACCAAAACCATCCTCAACGAAGCCTCCGCACGCATGCAGAAGGCTATCGACCACCTGGAAGAAGAGTTGCTCAACGTCCGTGCCGGCAAGGCCTCGACCAATGTGCTGAACGGCGTGATGGTCGACTACTTCGGTTCTCAGGTACCCGTCTCGGGCGCCGCCAGCGTTACCGTACCCGACGCCCGGACAATCCTGATCCAACCGTGGGACAAGAACATGATCCGCACGATCGAGAAAGCGATCATCGACGCCAACATCGGTCTGACGCCCTCGAACAACGGCGAGCAGATCCGGCTGTCGATTCCGCCCCTCACGGAGGAGCGCCGCAAGGAACTCGTGAAGCAGGTGCGCGCCGAAGCCGAAACGGCCCGCATCAGCCTGCGCAACGCCCGCCGCGATGCGGTCGAAGCCTTCAAGAAGGCCTTGAAGGAGGGCATGCCCGAAGACGAGTCGAAAGACGGCGAAACCCAGTCGCAGAAGCTCCTGGAGAAGTTCACCAAGACGCTCGACGAAACGCTGGCCAAGAAAGAGAAAGAGATCATGACCGTATAGATCCCGCTTCTGCGGTTTCGCGGGCGGAACCCACCGAGTTCCGCCCGTTCTTATATCGACCCCGAACAGATGAAAAAAATTCTCGTCATACTGACCCTGCTGCTGGCCGGCACCGGCATCCGCGAAACCGCGGCACAGGGATACGTCAAGCTCAACGGCCTCTATGCGCTGGCCGGCGTAGTCAACCCCGCCGTGGAGTTCGCCATCTCGAACAAGTCGGCCATTCAGACTGAAGTGGTCATCTCGCCGTGGAAGTCGTTCGACGGCAAGCACATGACTTTCGCCATTCTGATGGGCGAATACCGCTATTATTTCAAGGAGCACAACCGCGGCTGGTACGTCGGCGGCAACATCGGCATGATGGCTTTCGACATGTCGAAACCCTACATCCAAAACGGCAGACTGAAATTCGAAAACCGCTATTGCAAAGGCTACGGCATGATGATCGGCGCCTGCGTGGGCTACGAATACCGGTTCGCCGAGCGGTGGCTCGTCGACGCGTTCTTCGGCTGGGCCTGGATGAGCAGCTTCTACAACGGCTACAGCATGGAGGGCGAAATCGACATGTACCCCCATCGCCCCGTCCAGCCCAAGTACCCCGATCCGTTCAACGGCTCGTCGGAGTGGTACCCCAACAAGATCGGCGTTTCGATCGGCTACCGCATCATCAAACCCAAGAAATAGAACCTCGAAGCCATGTTCCGTACACTGTTTGCTTTCGGCTGCTGGCTCGCCGTCGGATGCTCGCCGCAACCGACCGAACGCGAGGCGCTCGAACGCGACCTGCAGGCGCTGGCCGATTCGGCGAAGGCCCGCGTGGGCATCGCAGCCGTCCTCGACGAGGGCGACACGCTGACCATCGGCAACCGTGCCGACTACCCGCTGGCGAGCGTCTTCAAGTTCCATCAGGCACTCGCCTTGCTCGATTCGCTCGACCGGGCGGGTGCGTCGCCGGCGCTGCCGATCGAAGTCCGGCGCTCCGACCTGCTGCCCGATACGTGGTCGCCGCTGCGCGACGCCCGCCCCGACGGCGGATATGCACTGCCGCTCTCCGAACTGCTCCACTACAGCATCGCGCAGAGCGACAACAACGTCTGCGATCTTCTGTTCCGGTTCCTGGGCGGGCCGGAATATGTCGAACGTTATATTCGCGGACTCGGACTCGCCGACACCGCCATTGCGGCCGACGAGGAGACCATGCACCGCGACCCGACGGCCCAATACGCCAACACCGCCTCGCCGCTCGATGTCGTCCGGCTGCTGGAGCGGTTCCGGCGCGGCGAACTGCTGAGCCCTGCCAGCAACGACCTCCTGCTGACCACCATGCTGGCGACCGTTACCGGCCCCGACAAGCTCAAGGGACTCCTGCCGCCCGACGTACGGGTGGCCCACAAAACCGGCAGCGGCATACGCGACGCGAAAGGGGTCGTGGCAGCCGACAACGACGCCGGCATGGTCTTTTTGCCCGACGGCCAGGCTTACTCCATTGCGGTCTTCATCGCCGACTCGCACGAGAACGACCGCACGAATGCAGCCGTCATCGCCTCGATCTCCAAACGCATATACGACTACCGGCTACGCCACCGACCGATAAAAAACGATCTTCAACCCGGAGTGGTACGGGCCCCGGTTCGTGCCAGCGAGATTCGTAGATTCAGCAATCCGCCAAGAAGACCCCGTTAAGAACGGAGTTTCAAGAAAAGGATCCCGGAAACCGGCCATTCCCGGATTCCGCCCTGAAAACATTGGCTGTTCATACCAGTCTACCGGGAAGCAGCTCTTCCCGGCATTCATTCCAGCGATTGCTCCATGCGTCTGCTTCGGGCTACCGCACCACGACGGCGGGAGCCCTGTCGAATGTCGGCGCGCAGGGCGACTACTGGTCGTCCTCGCCGGACTCAGCGACGAGTGCCAATGCGGACGGCATGTGGTTGGAGACCGGGCGCATCATACCGATAGGTTCTACGAACCGTGCCTACGGTTTCACCGTGCGCTGCGTCCAGCATCTACGGATTGTTTTTTATCGTTTTCCCGGAAAGCAAAAATCCCGGCCGCCGAAACCGGCGACCGGGACGATCATATAATAAAGGTGTGAAAAGTTACTTCACCTTGGGGCCGGCAGCCACGAGGCTCTTGCCCTCGTCGTTGCCCGTGAACTTCACGAAGTTCTTCACGAAGCGGTTGGCCAGATCCTCGGCCTTGGTCTCCCACTCCTTCGGATTCTTGTAGGTATCGCGCGGATCGAGGATCTTGGGATCCACGCCCGGCAGCTGGGTCGGCACCTTGAAGTCGAACATCGGAATGGTCTTGGTCGGCGCCTTGTCGATCGAACCGTCGAGGATGGCGTCGATGATGCCGCGCGTGTCCTTGATCGAGATACGCTTGCCGGTACCGTTCCAACCCGTATTGACGAGGTAGGCCGTAGCGCCCGACTGCTTCATGCGCTTCACGAGCTCCTCACCGTACTTGGTGGGGTGCAGCGAGAGGAATGCGGCGCCGAAGCAAGCCGAGAAGGTCGGCGTCGGCTCGGTGATGCCGCGCTCGGTACCTGCCAGCTTGGCCGTGAAACCGGAGAGGAAGTAGTACTTCGTCTGCTCGGGAGTCAGGATCGACACGGGAGGCAGTACGCCGAAAGCATCGGCCGAGAGGAAGATCACCTTCTTGGCGGCGGGAGCCTTCGAAACGGGCTTCACGATGTTGTTGATGTGGAAGATCGGGTACGACACGCGCGTGTTCTCCGTAACGGACTTGTCGGCGAAGTCGATCTTGCCCTTCTTGTCGACCGTTACGTTCTCCAGCAGCGCGTTGCGGCGGATGGCGTTCCAGATATCGGGTTCCGACTCCTTCGAGAGGTTGATGACCTTCGCATAGCAGCCGCCCTCGAAGTTGAAGACGCCGTCGTCGTCCCAGCCGTGCTCGTCGTCGCCGATGAGCTGACGTTTCGGATCGGTCGAAAGGGTGGTCTTGCCCGTTCCCGAGAGACCGAAGAATACGGCCGTCTCGCCCTTCTCGTTGGTGTTGGCCGAGCAGTGCATCGAAGCGATGCCCTTGAGCGGCAGCAGGTAGTTCATGTAGGAGAACATACCCTTCTTCATCTCACCGCCGTACCAGGTGTTGATGATGACCTGCATCTTCTCGGTGAGGTTGAAGACCACGGCCGTCTCGGAGTTGAGACCCAGCTTCTTGTAGTTCTTCACCTTGGCCTTCGAGGCGTTGAGCACCACGAAGTCGGGCTCGCCGTACTCCTCCAGCTCGGCGTCAGTCGGCCGGATGAACATGTTTTTGACGAAGTGGGCCTGCCATGCCACCTCCATGATGAAGCGGATCTTCAGACGCGTGTTCTCGTTGGCGCCGCAGAAGGTGTCGACCACGTAGAGCTTCTTGCCCGACAGCTCTTTGGAAGCGATCTTCTTCAGCTCCTTCCAGGCAGCCTTCGTTACGGGCTTGTTGTCGTTCTTGTACTCGTCGGAAGTCCACCAGATGGTGTTCTTGGTGGTCTCGTCCATCACGAAGAACTTGTCTTTGGGCGAACGACCCGTGTAGACGCCCGTCATGACGTTCACGGCGCCCATCTCGGTCAGCTGGCCTTTCTCGAAGCCGCGCAGACCCTTCTTGGTCTCCTCACGATAGAGCTCGTCGTAGGAGGGATTGTACACGACCTCGGTAGCGCCCGTGATCCCGTACTTCTTCAAATCCAGTTTGTCCATAATCGATACGTATTTAAAAATTAAACCTCTGTCGCACTTGCGGCGCCTGAGACGCGACGTTCCCGAACCGGGCCGCCGCACCTCCGTTCCACTCCGGAGAGCGCCCTTTTTTACCGATGCAAAGGTAGAAAAAGTTTCATATTTGTGAAAAAGTTAACAGTGAAATTCCGAAAAAATTTCTTAAATTTGGTCTTCATGCCGGGGCTCTATTTCCATATCCCGTTCTGCAAACGCATCTGCGCCTACTGCGACTTCTACAAAAGCGCCGACCTGAGGCGCATGGACGACGTCGTGGAGGCGATGCACCGCGAGCTGGAGCGGCAGAGCGGCTACCTCGGCGGCGAACCGCTCCGCACCCGCTATTTCGGCGGCGGCACCCCTTCGCTCTGTTCTCCCCGGCAAATTTCGGACCTGCTTGCCCGTGCGGCCGATCTTTTCGACTGCCGGGCCGTGGAGGAGACCACCCTCGAAGCCAATCCCGACGACCTCGACGGACGCTACCTCGAAGCCCTGCGGCTGGCGGGCGTCGACCGCCTCTCGATCGGCGTGCAGTCGTTCGACGACGCCTGCCTGCGGCTGATGAACCGGCGCCACACAGCGGCACAGGCCGTCGAGGCGATCGGCCGGGCGCGCGCAGCGGGCTTCGACAACCTCACCGTCGATCTGATTTTCGGCATCCCCGGCTTCGGCGGCGACACGCTCCGCCGCTCGCTCGACACAGCGTTGGAGTTGCGGCCCGAGCATATTTCGGCATACCATTTGACCGTCGAACCCGGCACGACTTTCGGCCGTCGGGCCGCCCGTGGAGAGTTCGCACCGGTCGACGAAGCGATCAGCGAGGAGGAGTTCCTGACCGTCCACCGAACGTTGACGCAGGCCGGGTACGAACACTACGAAGTCTCGAACTTCGCACTGCCGGGACGCCGGGCCCGCCACAACGCGGCTTACTGGCACGGCGAGAAATACCTCGGAATCGGCCCTGCGGCCCACTCCTACGACGGCCGCGAGCGCCACTGGAATGCGGCTTCGGTCGACCGGTACCTTGCCGGCGAACCTGCCGAACGCGAACTGCTGACCGACCGCGACCGCCTGAACGAATACCTTCTGACGCGTCTGCGTACGGCCGAAGGGATCGACCTCCGGGAGACGGAACGGCTTTTCGGTGCGGAACAGAGAGCCCGGATAGTCCGGGATGCGGCCCGATTCATAGAGTCCGGAACGCTCGTCGCCACGGAAGTCGCACTGAAGATACCGCCCGAACGTTTTCTGACCTCCGATGCTGTCATCGGCGCACTTTTCTGCGAAACCTGAATCCCCGCCGGCGAAGCAGACGCGAAAAGGGCGGCGAACGGTATGTTAATTTATTATTAAATTATTTTATTAAGTAGAACGATCTTTGCTTTATATAAATATAAGTGTTAACTTTGCGCGCGATTTTTCATTCGCACAATGCGTAGATTACAAACAACAAATAGACTTATGAGCAACGCAAAACTGACCCCTGACTACCTGTTCGAAGTGAGCTGGGAGGTATGCAACAAAATCGGTGGCATCCATACCGTCGTTTCGACCAAGGCACAGACCGCAACCCGGAAATTCGGCGACCGCTACCTGCTGATCGGCCCCGACCTCTCGCACGAGGGGGTGAATCCCGAGTTCGAAGAAGACCTCAGCCTGCTCCGAAGCTGGCGTCAGAGCGTCTACAGCGAAGGCATCCGCATCCGCGTAGGACGCTGGAAGATCAAGGGCGAGCCGACGGTGATCCTCGTGGACTTCACGTCGCTCTTCCCCCGCAAGGACGAAATTCTGAAAAAACTGTGGGAAGACTACCACGTCGACTCCATTTCGGGTCAGTGGGACTACATCGAACCCGTATTGTTCGGCTACGCCGCCGGCATGGTGATCGCGTCGTACGTCGACACGTTCTGCACCGCCACCGAGAAGATCGCCGCCCACTTCCACGAGTGGATGACGGCGGCCGGAGGTCTCTACCTGCGCCGCAATGCCCCCTATGTGGCTACGCTCTTCACCACGCACGCCACGGTCATGGGCCGCTGCATCGCCGGAAACGGCCTGCCGCTCTACAACGACCTGACGAAGTTCAACGCCGACGAACTGGCGCGTCAGTTCAACGTCATGGCCAAGCACTCCATCGAAAAGATGGCCGCCACCTACCATGACGCATTCCTCACCGTGAGCGACATTACGGCCAACGAGTGCAAGTACCTGCTGAGCCGCGAGCCCGACTGCGTAACGCCCAACGGCTTCGAGAACGACTTCGTATGGACGGGCACCGAGTATCAGTCCAAACGCGCCGAGGCCCGCAGAACGATGATCGACGTCGCGGAAGCCTGCCTGGGCCGGAAGTTCACGACCGATCCGCTGATCGTGGGCACCAGCGGCCGCTACGAATTCCGCAACAAGGGTCTCGATGTCTTCATCGAGTCGCTCAAGACGCTGGCCGCATCCGACCGTCTCGACCGCGAAGTGCTGGTCTACATCACCGTGCCCGCCGGCAACCGCGGCCCGCGTCCCGACCTGCAGGCCCATCTGGCCGACGCCTCGAAACCCATCGACGGCAGCCGCTACAAATATTCGACCCACGAGCTGGAGTACCCCGACACCGACCCGATCGTCCA
>JAIDKM010000202.1:0-2698 GCA_029051915.1 Alistipes sp.
AAATCTTCCTTGCGCCTTACGGACGAAGCGTATTTCCCGCAAAAATCTTGTCGTGAGCGAATCCCGAACCTTTCAGGCTACTGAAACAGATTCCATCCATACCGGCTCCGCTAAGGCATAAAAAAAAAGTCAAAGGTTATGAGAAGCATAGAGAAAAATAAACGGAAACAGAAATCCTCCAACCTTCCACTTGGCATAGGGTCGAGTTGGAGGACGTGGGTGCAGGTCGGCGCGGTGGCGTTGGGCTTCTACACGTGGGGCGAAGGCTTCCTTTGGGTCGTTTTAGGCTTCGTATTCTGTCGTAATATCCTGCTGGGTATTCTTCGGGGGCTGGTTTCTCTCGTGGCTCTCATCGGCTTTTTCCACTTCCTTTTTACTCGCATCTTCTAACACTTACAGACATGGCAAAGTACATTTCATTATTCGGCGGCACGACGACGGACACGACCGTGCAGGTAGTCAAAGAGAACCAAATCGTCATCGGTTACGGGCCTTACATGGCGATGAACCGATATGTAGTCTACAAAGTGGAACACACCGACGACGGCTACATGTATCATCTGCTGAACCTCGACACGAAAAAGACAGACCGCACGGACATTCTGCAACCTCTTTCCCGCAAGCACGGTATCGGCCGATACTACGACGACGTGAACCCTCAGTTTATGGACGCTTTCGAGGTGGCATTACTCGTAGAGGAGGCGGAGAAGCAAGCCGCCGAAGAAGCACGGCAGGCCGAGCAGGAGCGACAGCGTGTGGAGTGCGTCAAGGCTGTCGGGCGCGAACGCTTCGCCGCACTCCTGCCCCCGACGGCAAAGGCCGTCATCGTCGCGGAACTCCGTCAGGACGAGAGCGACCACATGACGGACTACTTCGCCTATCGTACCGTCCGCACCGTCATCTTGGGGTTCTCCTCGCATACGCGGGACTTGTTTTCCGAAATGCGAAAATGCGCTGCCAACTTCCCCGAAACGGCCTATCTGCCGAGCCGTGCGAGGAGTACGAACACCGCGAGAAATACTCGATGGGCGCGGGCTACTACCTCGGGCAAAGCAAATACTACGGTTGGATTATCCACAAGTCGCCGATATACAACCGCGAACGGACAATCGAGGATTTCGCCTACATCGCAGGCGATGAAGCCAATATCCACCTGTCGAACGCGACTGCGAAGCGGTCGGACAAGCGTCCCGAGACGGTCGTGCAGGGTGATTTTATCCTCGTGGACTACTCCGACAAGGCGATTGCCGTATTCGGCGATACGAAGCCTATCAAGACGGAGTTATCCGCCCTCGGCGGACGCTTCAACAGCCGACTGACCCACGAGGGAGAGAAGAAGGCGGGCTGGATATTTCAAAAGAGCAAGGAGGAACAAGCGCGCCGACTTATCGGCATGAACGAATAGATGTTGAACAAGGGGCGGGAAACCGCCCCGCAAAAGAGACGACTATGGCACGAGAGAATAAAGCAACGGACTATTTCAAGCAGACTATCCGCACCTATTTGGAGCAACGGGCGGAGACGGACGAACTTTTCGCCGAGCGTTACGCCGACCCGAAGAAGAACATCGACGACTGCACGACCTACATTCTGAACCAAGTGCAGGCGAGCGGCTGTCACGGCTTTGCGGACGAGGAAATCTACGCTATGGCACTCCACTACTACGACGAACCCGACATCGAGGTCGGCAAGTCCATCGACTGCCGCGTGGTAGTCAATCACACCATCGAACTGACCGAGGAGGAGAAACAGCAGGCACGCCGCGATGCCATGAAGCGCGCCGAGCAGGAAGCCTATGCAAAACTTACCCAGCGCAAGCCCGTCGCCAAGAAGCAGAACGACGCAGACAAACAGATGAACCTATTATTCTAACTCAAAAGCAGAACACCATGAAACCGAAGACACAGATACAAATCGAGGTCGCACGTTTAAGCCGCCGTTTACCCAAAATCACCGAAACGCAGAAGAACCATGCGTTCCGTCATTGCTTCGACCACATCGGCCGCAGGTCGGCAAAGGGCGTCATCTCCTGTACGGAGTGCGGCCACTCGTGGCAGGGCGACGGTGCATTGGCCGACAACCTTTGCGAATGCACCTGCCCCCACTGCGGCACGGAGTTGAAGCTATTGCAGACCCGCAGACGGGTATTCCGCACCATATCTTATTACTCCGTCATTACGACCTGCAAGCAGTATCAAGTCATTCGGTTCTACTATGTCAAGGCGACCCACAAGGTCGGGCAGTCTGCCGACTATTCGATTAGCGAGGTCGTGCAACGGTGGATTGCTCCCGACGGCAAGGTCGTAACCGTCGCCCGTCCGCGCGCCATGTCGTTTTGCTATTACGATTTGTGGTATCTCTACGGAGATATGGAGGTGCGCGGTAAAAATAACGTCAAAGCCTACGATATAATCCCGTGCGCCACCTATCCGCGCCAACGCATTATCCCCGAACTGCGCCGCAACGGATTTACGGGCGAGTACCACAATATCCTGCCGTTCGACCTTTTTACGGCCGTCCTTCGCTCGCCGCAGGCCGAAACGCTCTTGAAGGCAGGACAGATTGCACTGCTGTCCTATTATGCGAACCGCCAATCGTGGAATATCGCGAACTATTGGTCGGCAATCAAAATCTGCCTGCGCAACGGTTACATCGTATCGGACGCTTCCGTGTGGCGCGACTACATCGACCTGCTCCG
>JAIDKM010000202.1:2798-4090 GCA_029051915.1 Alistipes sp.
ATGCCGCAAATCGAGCAGCGAATGACCGCATAACAAACCGCATAAAATACCCTAACTATGAACGTAACGATTGAATCTTTCTTCTGTCCCTATTGCGACGAGGTGGCGGAAATTTTCCTCCGACTGATAGACACGATACTTCTCGCCGGCAACGAAACCGAACTGCGGCAGGGCATCGAGAATCTGAAAACCCGAGTTCCGCTCGACGACTATTTCGTCTACGGCTTCGGTGCACACCACTTTTGGGTGCACCAGCGCAAGGTCAGCGACCCGACGCAGCAGTTCAGACACAGACTATTGAAAACTGAATTTTAACCCCTTAAACAACGATAACAATGGAAACAACGAAGATGACGATAAACGGCGTGTCGGTATGCCCGACGGGAGAGGAACGACACGAGTATTTCACCCCGGCTTTCGCTCGCAGGACGAAGAAGCGGTTTTGCCAATACGACTACCGCCACACGGACGGCGAACTGTTCTCGTGCGTCGCTCCGACTTTGGAGGAGTGCCGACGCAGACGCGACCAGTGGCTGAATAAGAAAACCGATAAATAATTGCCCTATGAATTACGAAACACTTATCATTACGTTCGCGGAGCCTATCCGCACGTTGGACGACTTTTTCGACGACCCCGAAACGTGGGGCGTCGAAACGCTCAAAGAGTGGGTCGATAACTACGAGAGTACCCGTTTCACACCTATCGACGAATGCCGAGCGGTCATTACCTCCGAATACAACATGACCTCTGTTCGGGAGTGGCTGGAGTACTATATGCCGATTGCAAACATCGAAGAAATGTAGATTATGGAACTGACTATTCGAGATATTACGGGCGAGGTTATCGAAGTAGATAACCTCGCCGTAGCAATCCGCCAATGCCGCGAGTGTATGAACAGCCCCTGCAAAATGCCGTCGGGGCATACCGTAGGCGAAAACCACGCTTACATGCTGAAACAACTGCTCGCCATACAGGAGCAGCAACAACGTCCGCCCCGATAACAGGGCGGCGGGCGTTACATACGGCGCAAAAAAAATCGGACGGGGTTGCTCCGTCCGATTTTTCAATTGCCATGTTTATCGGTTCTCACTCGGAGCAACCGATAAGTTCAGTCCTTACAAGGGTATTTTACGAGTGCAGGTAATAAGCGGCTCCCGTCGGTAGAAAGAGAACAGATAGCCGTCGCGGACAAGGATATTGATAAAGGCAAAATTGACCGTGATTTCGGCGATGTCGTCGAAACGAATCTCTCCGTCGTTATAGAGTACTCCGTAATCGGGATTCTGAGGTA
>JAIDKM010000203.1 GCA_029051915.1 Alistipes sp.
GCCTACCGTTTCCGCACCGACCGAAAAGGCCCGACGATCGTTACGGACGAAACGGCCTGCTTCCACTTTGCGGAAGACGGCCGCTGCTGGCTCTCCTGCTCGACCAACGCGCAGAATCCGCTGGCGATGGCATTCCAGAACATGTACGAAGTAGAAAAACTCAGCACCGGCAGTTCGCTGCCGGCATTTCTGCCGACCACCGTGGAGACTCCGGCCGGTGCGAAAGTAACGATTCTGGAATCGGATCTGCAAAGCTATCCGGGCATGTTCCTGACCTCGGAGGAGGGAACGACCGCCCTGCGGGGACTCTTCGCCCCCTACCCTGCCACGACGGATTTCTACCCTGGGCGGCAACAGGAATACGTAACGGCGGCAGAACCCTACATTGCGCGCAGCGAAGGAGCCCGCACCTATCCGTGGCGCATTCTGGCCATCACGACGCGCGACGAAGAGATGCCGGTGAACAATCTGGTCTATGCGCTGGCGACCCCGAACCGCATCGGAGAGACGGAGTGGATCCGTCCCGGATTCTCGGCGTGGGAATGGTGGAACGACTGGGGCCTGACGGGAGTCGGATTCCGCGCGGGCATCAACATGGACACATATAAGTATTATATAGACTTCGCATCGCGCCACGGACTGGAATACGTGATCCTCGACGAAGGCTGGTACGCCCCCTCGTCGGGAGACATGCTGACGCCGGTGCCCGAGCTCGACATTCCGGAACTGGCGGCCTACGCTGCGGAACGCAACGTACGGCTGATACTCTGGACGGTCTTCAACGTACTGGACAAAGACCTCGAAGCAGCCTGCGCGAAATATGCGGCGATGGGAATCGCGGGATTCAAGGTCGACTTTCTCGACCGAGACGACCAGACGGCCGTGGAGATGATTCACCGCATTGCGGCCTGCGCGGCGAAATATCGCCTGCTGCTCGACTACCACGGCATATTCAAGCCCACGGGGCTGAACCGCACGTACCCCAACGTCGTGAACTACGAAGCCGTATTCGGCATGGAGGAAGTGAAGTGGGGCGATGCCGATCGCGACATCCCGCTCTACGACGTAACGTTCCCGTTCATCCGGCTGATGGCCGGCTATGTAGACTACACGCCGGGAGCGATGCGCAACGCCACACGAAGGGATTTCCATGCTGTCTACAGCAACCCTTCGAGCATGGGCACACGAGCGCATCAAGTAGCGACCTACATCGTCTACGACTCGCCGCTGACAATGCTGTGCGATGCGCCGACGGCCTACGAAAAAGAACCGGAGACGACCGACTTCATTGCAGTGCTGCCCCGCACCTGCGACCGCACGGAGATTCTGGCAGGCGAAATCGGCGAATACATCGTTACGGCTCGCCGAGCCGGAGAAAAGTGGTATGTCGGCGGCCTGACGTCATGGACACCCCGCACGCTGACGATTCCCTGCGCGTTTCTGGAAGCCGGCAACTACACGGCGACGATCTTCTGCGACGGCACGAATGCCGATCGCAACGCCCAAGACTACCGCATCGAACGCCGCACGGTGGATCCGACCTCGGAACTGACCCTGGAACTGGCGCCGGGCGGCGGATTCGCCATGATACTCGAAAAAACCGAACAACGATAAACGACCGACCATGAAACTAAAGAAAAAACTATTGACCGCGACGCTGGCCCTGCTGGCATGCACGACGCTCCCGGCGGCGGAAAAGGCCCCGGTGAACGGCTATCCGATCGACCCGGTGCCTTTTACGGATGTGAAGGTAACCGACGCATTCTGGGGCCAGCGACTCAAGGCGAGCCGCGAAGTAACCATTCCGCTGGCATTCGGCAAGTGCGAAGAGACGGGCCGCTACGACAACTTCGTGAAGGCGGCGCATCCGAGCGAAGAATATCATGTAGGCGGCCTGGCTTTCGACGACACGGACGTCTACAAGACCATCGAAGGCGCGAGCTACCTGCTGCAGACCTATCCTGATCCGGCGCTGGAGAGATACATCGACAGCGTGCTGGTACTCGTAGCGGCGGCGCAGGAACCCGACGGCTACCTCTACACCTCGCGCACGATGAACCCGAAGCACCCGCACGAATGGGCCGGCTCGAAACGCTGGGAACTGGTGGAAGAACTGAGCCATGAATTCTACAACCTGGGCCACATGGTCGAAGGAGCCATCGCCCACTACCAAGCCACGGGAAAACGTAACTTCCTGGACATCGCGATCCGCTATGCCGACTGCGTATGCCGTGAAATTGGCGACGGCGAAGGACAGACCGTAGCCGTACCGGGCCACCAGATAGCCGAAATGGCGCTGGCGAAGCTCTACCTGGTAACAGGTGAGCAGAAGTACCTGGATCAGGCGAAATTCTTCCTTGACAAGCGCGGCTACACGACGCGCAACGACGAATACAGCCAAGCCCACAAACCGGTACTAGAACAAGACGAAGCCGTAGGACACGCCGTACGGGCCTCCTACATGTACGCGGGCATGGCCGACGTGGCGGCGCTGACCGGCGACCGGAGCTATGTAGAAGCGATCGACCGCATCTGGGACAACATCGTAACGAAAAAACTCTACATAACAGGCGGCATCGGAGCGACCAACGCGGGCGAAGCCTTCGGCGACAACTATGAACTGCCCAACATGTCGGCCTACTGCGAAACCTGCGCGGCGATCGGCAACGTCTACGTGAACTACCGCATGTTCCTGCTGCACGGCGACGCGAAATACTACGACGTGCTGGAACGCACGCTCTACAACGGTCTGATCTCGGGCGTATCGCTCGACGGAGGCGGATTCTTCTACCCCAACCCGCTGGAATCGATCGGTCAGCACCAGCGTCAACCGTGGTTCGGCTGCGCCTGCTGCCCGTCGAACATCTGCCGCTTCATCCCCTCGCTGCCGGGATACATTTATGCGGTGAAAGACGATGCGCTCTATGTGAACCTGTTCATGGCGAACACGATGACTCACAAGGTCGGCGGCAAAGCCGTAACGATCCGCCAAGAGACCTCCTACCCGTGGGACGGCACCGTGGATCTGACCGTCGAGAAGAGCAGCAACAAACCTTTCGCGCTGAAACTCCGCATCCCGGGCTGGGCACGCAACGAAGTGGTGCCGAGCGACCTCTACAGCTACGATGACGGCAAGCGCCCGGCCTACAAAGTACTGCTCAACGGTCGGGAAGTGCAGGCGGAATTGGAACAAGGCTACTTCACGATCGACCGCAAATGGCGCAAAGGCGACCGGGTAACGCTCGAACTGTCGATGGAACCCCGCGTAGTGAAAGCCAACGGCAAAGTGGAGGCCGATCTGGGCCGAGTGGCGGTAGAACGAGGCCCGGTGGTCTACTGTGCCGAATGGCCGGACAACGAATTCGACGTGCGCGGCATCATCCTGAACCGCGAACCGGCATTCGAAGTGGTGAAGCGCCCCGACCTGCTCTACGGACTGGATCAGATCAAGACCCGGGCACAGACGCTGGCCTACGACGACAAAGGCCGCATCGTAGCGGAAGATGTCGACCTGACGCTGATCCCCTACTATGCGTGGGCGCACCGCGGCGCGGGCGACATGACCGTCTGGCTGCCGATCGAACTGCGGGCGACGCAGCCCGTGATGCCGGCGACGCTGGCGTCGCTGAGCAAGATCGACGCCTCGCATCCGGTACGCTCGATCACGGCGATCAACGACCGGCTGGTACCCCAACACGAAGAAGACCGCTCGGTACCCTACTACCACTGGTGGCCCAAACAAGGCACGACGGAGTGGATCGTCTACGAATTCCCCGAAGCGACGACCGTCTCGCAAGCGACCGTCTACTGGTTCGACGATGCCCCGTGGGGCGGCTGCCGAGTGCCCGAATTGTGGAAAATCAGCTACCGCGACGAAGCGGGCGAATGGAGGGAAGTAACCGGCGCCGACCGCTACGCGACCCGCAAGGGAGTGGCCAACACGGTGAACTTCGACCCGGTGGAGACCTCGGCCGTGAAACTTGAAGTGAAACAACCGGCGGAATACTCGTCGGGCCTTTTCGAATGGAGCGTGAAATAAGCCCCCTCGACGACCTGAAATGAAAACCAAACGATAAAACGATCCGAAAAATGAAACTTACCGAACTGACCAGAGGCGCGCTGCTTCTTGCCGCCCTGCTGACGGCGGGCTGCACGAACCCGGAGAAGACGAAATCGGGACTTGCGAAAGCCGACTTCGAGACGACGGTGAACGGGCTACGGACCTCGCTCTACACGCTGACGAACGCCAGCGGTGCAGAAGTCTGAATCACGAACTACGGCGGCCGCATAGTCTCGATCATGGTACCCGACCGCGACGGATGCCTGCGCGACGTGGTGCTGGGCTTCGACAACGTAGACGACTACATTCATGTGCCGTCGGACTTCGGCGCAGCGGTAGGCCGCTATGCCAACCGCATAAACAAAGGAGTATTCGCGCTGGACGGCGTTACCTACGATCTGCCGAAAAATAACTTCGGGCACTGTCTGCACGGAGGCCCGGCCGGCTGGCAATATCAAGTATACGAAGTAACCGAAGCGGCCGACGATCACCTGACGCTGACGATGCACTCGCCCGACGGAGACCAAGGATTCCCGGGAGCCGTAACGGCCCGCGTAACCTACCGGCTGACCGACGACAACGCGGTGGACATCCGCTATGAAGCCGAGACCGACGCGCCGACGATCATCAACA
>JAIDKM010000204.1 GCA_029051915.1 Alistipes sp.
CCGGATACAGCACGACATCCCGGTCGAGCGCATCGTTGTAGCGCAGACTGCCGAAAGTGATGTTCGTACCCTCGACCAGCGTTTCGTCGGGGCCGTGCAGCCACAGGGGATTGTCGTAAATACCGATCTTCAGACCTTTGGCCTTCGCTTTGGCGATCAGCGTCCTGAGCGGCATGGTGCCGTAGGTGGTCATGTAGCCCGACGCATCGAGCGAGATGTCGGAAGTCATGGCCATGAACCCGTCGGTGCAGAGCATGTCGTAGCCGTAAGGCTTGAGATTCTCGGCTACCCAGTCGATCACCCGATCCCATTCGGTATCGGACATGTTGATCGCCTTGTCGCCCGCGATTTCGGCCTCGCGGCAATATTCGTAGACGCTCCAGTAGAGAGGCGCCTTGCAGTCGACGGCCGGGCCGGGCTGCGGCAGTTCGGGATCGTCCGGAATCATGCTCGGATTCCAACCCGTACCCTCCTCCTCGCAGGCCATGCAGCAAACGGGCAGCACGGTCAGCAGGAACAGATATTTAATGAAGTTTTTCATGGTTCTGACGTATTTTATTGTTTTTCGAATCGAATGGTCATCGTGTCGACATTGAGCGTAATGCGGTAATTGCCGGCCTCGTCGGCGGATACCGCCCACTTCTCGTCGGGATCGCCGGCGTGCATCTGCATTCCGGTTACCTGAAGCGATGCCTGCGTATCGTTCAGATCGCACGTCGCCGGCCGCAGGAAAGGATTGGACGAGCTGTACGTAGCAGGCCAGAGCGGGAACTTGAATTCACCCTCCTTGAGCGGCCCTTCGAAGACGAACGTACCGGGAGCGGCCGCCGCGTCGTACGCAAGTTCGATCTCGAACGGAGCGCTGTTCCAGCCGCCCGACGTCGCACCGCCGACCATCCAGACTCGTTTGTAGGGCAGCTTGTCGAGGCACTCCGCATTCTCGCGCTCGAACGTAACGGTCTGCGCATCCAGGTCGACGGTTACCGTATAGACGCCTGTCTGCGAGACTTTCCACTTCCGGTCTTCGGCCTCCGCATTGTTCTCCACGAAAACCGCAGCCGTCGTGCCGGCAGCCTCCGTACCGTCCTCGGGCGCCATCAGCATCGGGATCTCCCATTTGAGCGATGCCGGACGGAACAGCGGGAATTTGATGGCCGTCTGGTTGAATTCGATCTTGTCGTTGTCGCCGACGCGGTTGAACTCCTCGCCGAAAAGCATTCCGCGCCATACGAAGATCCGCTTCGTCGGGTCGGGCTGCGCCATGGCAAGGGCATCCTGAGGCCGCCATCCGGCGGCACAACCGCTGCCGACCAGATAAACCGTCTCACGGACGGCAATCGAACGGGCGTCCACGTCGACCGTAACCGAATAATAACCGGGGCCTGCGATCCGGACGGGTTCCACTTCGCCCTCCTCGTAATAAGCCAGCATCGAATCGTCTTCGCCGCGGCCATAGGCAGGCAGCGCAGTTTCCTGCGAAAGCGGGAACCAGATACCGCCCTCCTCCAGCCGTCCCGACCATTCATAGGTTTGGCCGGCGATCACTTCGTGCATCTGCAAAGCCTGCGCGACATCGTCGCCTGCCGCGGTAGCCGAACCGCAGAGGAAGAGTTTGGTTGTGTAGCTCCGGACTTCGAACACCACACGCGAAATTTCGGGCTTCTGATAAACCGAGCTGTTCGTGCTCTCGGCAATGACCTCGGCAACGAGGCTCGTCCGATCGCCGGGTTCGACGCCCCACCGGGCGAGCAGATCGTTCATCTGCTTGTGGGTAAACGAGATGGAGCGTTCGCCATCGGCAATAGCGATCTTGTCGATGGAGGTGGCGAAGTTGTTCTCCTCGACATCCATCTTGAAATAATAGGTCAGCGATTCGCCGCGCATGGCGGCAGCGTCCCACGTGAAGCGCACGGCCTCGGCGTCCTTGCGGCTCGGGTCGAGCACGACGCTCTCCGACGAAACTTCAAGGTGCATCGTATCGGGCGGCGTGGGTATGTCGAACCGGACATCGGGGCTGTCGCATCCGGCAGCCATCGTCGCGGTAAGCAGAAAAGTCGATAGGATTTTTTTCATTTCGATGCGGTATTTTTTAACACGATTATCTACCTTGTTGTACCAACGGGGGTGTAACTTCGTTTCTTTCGGATTTCCGGCCGAAGCCCCTGCCTGAGGCGGGGGTTTG
>JAIDKM010000205.1:0-7979 GCA_029051915.1 Alistipes sp.
CGGATCGCGATGAATTTTTCTTCGCTACGCGAGAACGGATCAAGGTGCATTCGCTGGAGGAGGTGCCTGCCGAGCGACGTGTGGGCTATGCGTGGTATGGCGAGTGGGGCAACTGGCTGCTGGATCAATATCCTGCATGGTTGGCCCGTGTCGAAAAGGGATCGAAGAAATAATGTCGCTATATACTAAAACGGCGGTTCGGAACGGGCTTCGCAGCCGGGGCTGTTTCCGACCGCCGTTCCGTTCCTGAAGCATCGCTTCGGGTAATTCTTTCAATCTATTTCAATTCAAACTTTTAGCAAATGAGTAAATCTCTTTCGGAACAGACCTTCTGTTTCAGACGCTGGAACCGCAAAGGCTGGTCGGCCTTCGCGAGTTTGCGGCGCTTGGTAACGATCGGCGTGCTCCCGGTAGAGATGTCCATTCTCTTGCTCGCGACGCAGGGTGCGTCTGCGCAGAATGCCGATACCACGGCCGTGCTCCGCGAATTGCGGATCCGCGAGGTCGGCATTTCGGGGGCCTCGGCGGCTCCCGTGCGCAGCGTCCGGTCGCAAACCCCGCTTTTCGATCGGAAAGCCCAGGCCGCAGCGCCCTTCCAGACGCTCGAATCGGCCCTGCGCGCGGCTCCTTCGGTCGATCTTCGCGAACGCGGGGGCAAGGGCACGCAGGCGGACATCTCCATTCGAGGAGGCTCTTTCGATCAGACGATGGTGCTTCTCAACGGCATCGATTTCTCCGATGCCCGCACCGGTCATCAATCCCACTCCTTGCCTGTCGATCTCGACTGTATTTCGGGGGTCGAGCTGCTCGAAGGCATTCCCGGTATCGGCGCTTTTGCCGGAGCCGTCAATGTCCGCACCGCGCCGATTGCACCCCGTTATCTGCGTTTCGAGGGTGTCGGAGGCCAGTACGGGTATGCTTACGCCAATCTTTCGGGGGCAGTCTCTACGGAACGGTTTTCGTTCCTGGGCGCTGCTTCTTATCGGCGGAGCGACGGCTATCGCTACAATACCGATTTCGATACCTACAACGCCTTCGCGCGAGCTACCTACGAGTCTCCGCGCGCCGGATTCTTCGATTTTCAGGCCGGTTATCAGAATCGTGCTTTCGGCTCGAACGGCTTCTATGCCTCCTACAATCCCGAGCAGTGGGAGCACACCTCCACGGCATTGGCTTCGCTGAGGTGGCTCCGTAGTGTAGGGCGTTTTTCGGTAGGAGCCGCAGTCAGCTATCGCAAGAATTTCGACCGCTACGACTGGACGCGCGGCACGGCCATGAACCGCCACAATACCGACAATGTCGGAGCTAAGGCCTGGGGCGATCTTCGGTGGCGTGGCGGTACCACGACGCTGGGAGGCGATTATGCTTTCAACCATATTTACAGTACCAACCTGGGCGAGCCGCTGACGATTCCCAACGGCGATTATACCCATGCCAAAGCACGTCATACGGGCAATATCTACCTCCGCCATACCAAACAGTGGCAGCGTTTCGATGTCGCCGCTTCGGCCGGTGCGAGCCTGACGCCTTACGGCCCGGCCGCGCTGTGGAGTCTCGACGGCGGCTACAGGCCTGTCGAGGAAGTGTATCTGCATGCCGGAGCATCGCAGTCGATGCGTTTGCCGACTTTCACGGATCTCTATTATTCGTCGCCGGCCCAGATCAATAACCTCGATCTGGTGCCCGAAAAGGCGATCACCGCGCGTTTGGGTGCCGATTATGTCAAGGGACATTGGAGCGCGTCGGTGCTGGGGTACTACCGTGCCGGTCGCGACATCATCGACTGGGTATGGCATCCCGAAGACGATCCCGTTCCCGAGTGGCGCGGCAAGTGGCATTCCGAGCAGAGCAGCGCGCTCGATACCTATGGCGTCGAGTTGTCCGGCGGTTATGTTTCGTCGACGGGTTTTCTGCGGCGCGCGACGCTCTCCTATGCTTATGTCTCGATCGACCGCAACGCGGATGTCATCGCTCAGAGCGCGATGGATTTCCTGCGCCACAAGGCTGCGCTGGCCGTCGAAGTGCATTTTCTGAAACGCATGTCGTTTGCGCTGACCGCCACGGTCGCCGAACGCAATGGCAGCTACACCTATTATCCTGTGCCGGGCGATACGTCGATCTCCGAAGTTCGCGATTTTGGAGCATATTTCCTGCTCGACGCCCGCCTGGCATGGGAGAAGAGTTTCTGCCGCATCTACCTCGACGCGACCAACATCACCGATACCCGATATTGCGACATGGGGGGCATCCCTCTGCCTGGCGCATGGATCACGGCGGGTGCGGTGCTCACGTTCGGCAAGCGTTGACCCTTGTTTCCAGCGGTCTATGACCGCTCTCACCGGCTGCATCTTCGGCCCGGCACTTATCAGTGCCGGGCTTTTTGTCCAAGCGAGACGGAGCGATCTAAGGCGAAGCGTCGTTATTTTTCCTGCTGTTTTATTCGTTCGTCTTCCGAAAAAACAGTATATTTGTAAGGAACGGAAAAATCGCAAAACAGTATAATCATGGAACAGAGAATCGTGGAATGCGTCCCCAATTTCAGCGAGGGACGCGATCGGGAGGTGATCCGCCAGATCGCTTCGGCTATTGAGCAGGCGGGCGGCGTAAGGGTACTGGACGTCGATCCCGGCGAAGCTACCAACCGTACCGTCGTTACTTTCGTCGGAAGCCCCGAAGCAGTCGTCGAAGCCGCTTTTCAGGGGGTTAAACGGGCTGCCGAGCTGATCGACATGCGACAGCATAAGGGTGCTCATCCCCGCATGGGTGCTACCGACGTGTTGCCGCTGATCCCTATTTCGGGCATTACGCTCGAAGAGTGCGCCGCCTTGTCGCGCGAGCTGGCGAAACGCATCGCCGACGAACTGTCGATTCCGACCTATTGTTACGAGGCCGCTGCGTTCCGTCCCGAGCGGAAGAATTTGGCTGTCTGCCGGAAAGGGGAGTACGAGGCGCTTCCCGAGAAGCTGGTGCATGCCGAGTCGGCTCCCGATTTCGGAGCCCGGCCCTACGACGAGGGAGTCGCACGGACGGGTGCCACCACGGTCGGAGCACGCGATTTTCTGATCGCGGTCAATTTCAACCTCAATACGACCTCCACGCGTCGCGCCAATGCCATTGCGTTCGACGTGCGCGAAAAAGGTCGTCCCCTGCGTGAGGGCAACCCCATCACGGGCAAGATCGTCAAGGATGCCGCCGGAAATACCGTCATGCAGCCCGGTACGCTCAAGGCGACCAAAGCGATCGGCTGGTTTATTGAGGAATACGGCATCGCGCAGGTCTCGATGAATATCACCGACATCGGCATCACGCCTCTGCATGTCGCTTTCGACGAGGTATGCCGCAAGGCCGATGCCCGCGGCGTACGGGTTACGGGCACCGAGATCGTCGGTCTCGTTCCCAAGCGAGCGCTGGTCGAAGCGGGCAAATATTTCCTCCGGAAGCAGCACCGTTCGACCGGCATCGCCGAGGAGGAGATCGTTCGCGTGGCCGTCAAGTCGATGGGTCTCGGCGATCTCAAACCGTTCGTTCCCGAGGAGAAGGTGATCGAGTATCTGCTTGAGGCGGATGTGCAGAAGAAGCGCCTTATCGATCTGACGTGCAAAGGCTTCGCGGTCGAAACAGCCAGCGAATCTCCGGCTCCTGGCGGCGGTTCCATTTCCGCCTACATGGGCGCTTTGGGCGCTGCTCTCGGCACGATGGTCGCCAATCTTTCGTCGCACAAGGCCGGTTGGGACGATCGCTGGGAGGAGTTTTCCGACTGGGCCGAGCGGGGGCAGGCCGTGCTGAGCGAATTGTTGCATCTGGTCGACGAGGACACTGCGGCATTCAACCGCATCATGGACGTTTTCGCCATGCCCAAATCCACCGACGAGGAGAAGACTGCCCGCAGCGAAGCCTTGCAGGCCGCCACGCTCTATGCCACGCAGGTGCCTTTGCGCACGATGAAAGCCGCGTCGCAGGTCTTCGACCTTGTGCAGGCGATGGCAGCCGAGGGGAATCCCAATTCGGTTTCCGATGCCGGGGTAGGAGCCTTGGCCGCGCGCAGTGCTGTGCTCGGAGCGTGTCTCAACGTGAAGATCAACGCTGCCGGACTTAAGGATCGGGCGACCGCCGAGGCTCTCGTCGTCGAGGCAGAAGCGTTGGCCGCCGAGGCTCAGCGTCGCGAAAAAGAGGTATTGGCCATTGTCGAATCGAAAATCCAATAAGGATCATGACCTTGCAAGAATTCCAAAACGATATTCGCGCCGGCATTCCCGATAAGTTGCCGTCTGCAAAACCTTACGACAAGCAGATCAACCATGCGCCGCGCCGCAAGGAGATTCTTACGCCCGAGGAGCAGGTGCTCGCGCTCAAAAACGCCCTGCGTTACTTCCCTGCGAAGCATCACGCTGTGCTCGCTCCGGAGTTCGCCGAGGAGTTGCGCAAATACGGACGTATCTACATGTACCGTCTACGGCCCGATTACGAGATGTATGCCCGGCCGATCGATGAGTATCCGGCCCGGTGCCGGCAGGCTGCGGCGATCATGATGATGATCCAGAACAATCTGGACAAGGCCGTGGCGCAGCATCCCCATGAGCTGATTACGTACGGCGGTAACGGCGCCGTCTTTCAGAATTGGGCGCAGTATCGGCTGACGATGCAGTATTTGTCCGAGATGACCGATCGTCAGACGCTCGTGATGTATTCGGGCCATCCGCTCGGGTTGTTTCCCTCGCATCCCGATGCGCCGCGCGTCGTCGTTACCAACGGCATGGTGATTCCCAACTATTCGAAACCCGACGACTGGGAGCGAATGAACGCCCTCGGTGTCTCGCAATACGGGCAGATGACTGCCGGATCGTATATGTACATCGGGCCGCAGGGCATCGTCCACGGTACCACGATCACCGTGCTCAATGCCGCCCGCAAGCGCTTTACGGCCGGGCGCAAGGATACGCGCGGCATGTTGTTCGTTTCGTCGGGTCTGGGCGGCATGTCGGGCGCACAGCCCAAGGCCGGCAATATCTCGGGAGTGGTCTCCGTGATCGCCGAGATCAATCCCAAGGCGGCTGTCAAACGTCATGAACAGGGCTGGGTGGACGAGCTGCATGAATCGCTGGATGAGCTGATCCCTCGTATTCGCAAGGCTATCAGCAACAAGGAGGTCGTTTCGCTTGCCTATGTCGGCAACGTCGTCGATCTTTGGGAGAGACTTGCGGCCGAGGAGATCGCCGTCGATCTGGGTTCCGATCAGACGTCGCTGCACAATCCGTGGGCAGGCGGTTACTATCCCGTCGGCCTCAGCTACGAGGCTTCCAATAAGATGATGGCCGAGGAGCCCGCACGTTTTCGAGAATGCGTGCAGGAGTCGCTGCGCCGGCAGGCCGATGCCATTAACAAGCTCACGGCCCGCGGCATGTATTTCTTCGACTACGGCAATGCCTTTCTGCTGGAAGCCTCGCGTGCCGGGGCTGCCGTCGTAGGCGAGGGCGGACGGTTTCGTTATCCCTCCTACGTGCAGGATATCATGGGCCCCATGTTCTTCGACTACGGGTTCGGCCCGTTCCGCTGGGTTTGCACTTCGGGTAAGCCCGAGGATCTGGAACTTACCGATCGGCTGGCAGCCGAGGTATTGGAGGAGATCCGCCGGACGGCGCCCGATGAAATTTGCGGGCAGCTCGACGATAACATTCACTGGATCCGGGAAGCCGGACGCAACAGACTGGTGGTCGGCTCGCAGGCTCGGATTCTCTATGCCGATGCCGAGGGCCGCATCAAGATCGCGCAGGCATTCAACCGCGCCATTGCCGACGGTCGGCTGTCGGCTCCCGTGGTGTTGGGGCGCGACCACCACGATGTTTCGGGCACCGATTCGCCCTATCGCGAAACTTCCAACATATACGACGGCTCGGCCTGCACGGCCGACATGGCTGTGCAGAACGTCATCGGCGACTCGTTCCGCGGTGCTACATGGGTTTCGATCCACAACGGCGGCGGCGTAGGATGGGGCGAGGTCATCAACGGCGGCTTCGGCATGGTTATCGACGGTTCGGAGGATTCCGACCGCCGCATCCGAGAAATGTTGCTTTGGGACGTCAACAACGGTATTGCACGCCGCAGCTGGGCCCGCAACGAGGGAGCTGTATCGGCCATTCGTCGGGAGATGGAGCGGACGCCCGGGCTGCGGGTTACGTTGCCCAATATCGCAGACGAGTCGATCGTTCGCAATGCACTGAAAAAATAATATTTAACAAGGTCAATTCACATGGAACTGCATCATATTTCCGCGGAGCATCTTTCGGTCGATCGAGTCCGCGAAATCCTTGACAACCACCTCCGGCTCGCCTTGAGCGACGACGCCTGCCGGCGCATCGCCCGCTGCCGCGAATACCTCGACCGCAAGATGGAGAATCCCGAGCGTCCCGTTTACGGTGTAACCACGGGCTTCGGCTCGCTGTGCAACATCTCGGTCGGTCGCGACGAGCTGGCGCAGCTGCAAAAGAATCTGGTCATGTCGCATGCTTGCGGTACGGGCGAGCGCGTACCCTCGGAGATCGTACGGCTGATTCTGCTGCTGAAGATCCAGTCGCTCTCCTACGGACATTCGGGCGTGCAGGTCGCTACGGTCGAACGATTGATCGACTTCTATAACAACGATATCCTGCCCGTCATCTACCAGCAGGGATCGCTCGGTGCATCGGGCGACCTGGCGCCGCTGGCCCACATGAGTCTGCCGCTTCTGGGACTCGGGCAAGTGGAATACCGGGGCGAGGTGCGCGAAGCTGCGGAGGTGCTGGCGGAGATGGGGTGGCAACCGATCGGACTGCAATCCAAAGAGGGATTGGCTTTACTCAACGGTACACAGTTCATGAGCGCCTACGGCGTCTGGTCGGTGATCGAGGCAGAGCGGTTGAGCGCATGGGCCGATGCGATCGGTGCGCTGTCGCTCGAGGCGTTCGACGGCCGGATCGAGCCGTTCTGCGACGAGGTGCATTTGGTTCGCGCCCACAAGGGACAGCTCGCCACGGCCCGCAACTTCCGGCGACTGCTGGAGGGCAGCGAAATGATCCCCCGCAAGAAAGAGCACGTGCAGGATCCCTATTCGTTCCGTTGCATTCCACAAGTACATGGTGCATCGAAAGATACGATCGATTATGTCAAGCAGGTGCTGACTACCGAGATCAATTCGGCGACCGACAATCCGACGGTCTTTCCCGACGAGGACATGGTGGTCTCGGCCGGTAACTTCCACGGTCAGCCCATCGCGCTGGCAATGGATTTTCTGGCGATCGCCGTGGCCGAACTGGGCAATATCGCCGAGCGTCGGATCTACAAGCTGATTTCCGGTACGCGCGGACTCCCCAGTTTCCTGGTCGCCCGACCGGGGCTCAACAGCGGATTCATGATTCCGCAATATGCTGCTGCGTCGATCGTGAGCCAGAGCAAGGGCCTTTGTATGCCTGCGTCGGTCGATTCGATTCCCTCGTCGCAGGGTCAGGAGGATCATGTGAGCATGGGCTCCAACGCTGCCACGAAACTCTATCGTGTGATCTGCAATACGCAGCGTGTCCTGGCCATCGAGCTTTTCAATGCTGCGCAGGCGTTCGAATTCCGCCGGCCGGTGCGGACGTCGCCCGTACTGGAGCAGCTGCTGGCCGATTATCGTCGCCACGTTCCTTTCGTCGAGGACGATACGGTGATGTACCCCCATATCGAAACTTCCGTCGAGTTCCTGCGTCATGAAGATGCTCGTTAAAAACATCGGCAAGATCGTCGGTATCCGACCGGCGGAGCAGGTGCGCGTGTACGGCGAGGAGATGGGGCGTCTGGAGACGCTCGACGATGCGTGGCTGTTGGCCGACGAAGGGCGGATCGTGGCATTCGGCCCTATGTCCGAATGTCCGGCCGATTGCGGCGCAGAGGTTGTCGATGCGGCGGGCGGAATGCTCTTTCCCTCGTTTTGCGATTCGCATACCCATATCGTCTATGCCGGGAGC
>JAIDKM010000205.1:7989-10630 GCA_029051915.1 Alistipes sp.
CGAGCAGGAGTTCCTGGACAAGAGCAACGGACTGAGTTACGAGGAGATCGCCCGGCGCGGCGGAGGGATTCTGAATTCCGCCGATCTTTTGCATGCCACCTCCGAGGAGGAACTCTACCGTCAAGCGATGACCCGTGTGAACGAAATTGTCCGTATGGGTACGGGGTGCGTGGAGATCAAGAGCGGTTACGGCCTTTCGACCGAAGACGAGCTGAAGATGCTTCGTGTCATTCGTCGCATTCGCTCGACGGCGCCTCTGGCCGTGCGGGCTACGTTCCTCGGGGCGCATGCCGTTGCCCGGGCCTATGTCGGGCGGCAGGCGGAGTACGTCGATCTGGTATGCAACGAAATGTTGCCGGCCGTGGTGCGAGAGAAGCTGGCCGACTTTGTGGATGTCTTTTGCGACGAAGGGTTTTTCACAGTCGACGAGACGGCGCGTATTCTTGAAAAAGGGCACGAATTGGGCCTGCGGGCCAAGATCCACGCCAATGAGTTGGCCGTTTCGGGCGGTGTGCAAGTGGGCGTAGCTTACAATGCGCTGTCGGTCGACCATCTCGAACGCATGGGTGCCGAGGAGATCGAAGCCCTGCGCGGAACGAAGACGATGCCGACTCTGCTGCCCGGCGCGGCATTTTTCCTCGGCATGAGCTATTCTCCGGCCCGCGAAATGATCCGGGCCGGACTGGGTGTGGCGCTGGCGTCGGATTACAATCCGGGATCGTCGCCTTCGGGCAACATGCGCATGGTCGCAGCGCTCGGGTCGATCCGCATGCGGATGACGCCGGCCGAAGCGATCAACGCTGCGACACTCAACAGTGCCTATGCAATGGGTCTGAGCGACGAATACGGCTCGATTACGCCCGGCAAAGTTGCGAACTTCTTCCTGACGGATCCGATGCCGTCGGTCGAATTCTTCATCTATGCTTACCAGACGCCGCTGATCCGTCGGGTGTTCCTTCGCGGGGAGGAGCAGTAGGATGTGCGGCTATCGTGTCGCCTCGGCATACTGCTGGTCGTCCACGGGGTCGAGCCACGTATTCCGGTTGATCTGCGGATTGGCTTCGATCGCCAGATGCGAAAACCAGCTGTCGGGAGCTGCACCGTGCCAATGGATCACGTCGGCCGGAATCTCTACGATATCGCCGGGATGCAGCTCGCGTGCAGGTTTGCCCTGCTCCTGATAGTAGCCGCGCCCTGCGGTTACCACCAGAATCTGACCGCCCGTGTGGCTGTGCCAGTTGTTGCGGCAGCCCGGTTCGAATGTAACGTTGGCGATGGGGCAGTTGAGTGCTGCGTTGTTTGTGAGCGGTGCCAGCCACGCCTGTCCGATGAAATACTGCGAGAACTGTTCGGGCAGTTTCTCGCCCTGAGGAAAGAGCTGTTCGAAAGGTTGTTCCATGGAGTTGTCGGTAGTTCGGGAACATCCGCCGGCCAGTGCGGTCAGCAGAAGCGATAAAACGAGGGTCTTTTTCATACGTTGCAAAAATACCGGCTTTTCGCCGGGCGTTCCCTATACGGATTACGGGCTTTGCTACCAATATTCCGGATTCCGTGGCCGGAACGGCGGAACCGACGTTTTTTATCGTTACATTTGCCTTGAATAAAAACGATCCCATGAATAAAATCGAGCATTTCGAACATGTTTTCGAATACAACGACCTGCTGGGCGTCGAGACGCTTCATCCGCTGGTCTCGGTCGTCGACTTTTCGAAAGCCCGCATGATCCGCCACATGCGTCATACGTTCGGCTTCTATGCCCTGTTTCTCAAGGATGTGAAGTGCGGCAATCTGATCTACGGCCGGCAGTATTACGACTACCAGGAGGGTACGATCGTCGCCATCGCTCCCGGGCAGGTTGCCGGTGTCGAGGACAACGGCGAGCCGTTCCAGCCCAAAGGATGGGCCTTGGTGTTCCATCCCGATCTGATCCGGGGCACGTCGCTCGGCCGCAACATGGGCGCTTACTCTTTCTTTTCCTATGAAGCTAACGAAGCGCTGCATCTCTCGGAGCAGGAACGGGGGATCGTTCTCGACTGCCTGCATAAGATCCGTACGGAGACCGAGCATGCTGTAGACAAACATACGCAACGGCTGATCGCGACCAACATCGAACTTTTGCTTGACTACTGCGTGCGTTTCTACGAGCGGCAGTTCATCACCCGAAGCAATGCCAACAACGATATTCTGATTCGTTTCGAACGCCTGCTGGCCGAATATTTCGCATCGGACAAGCCCCAGAGCGAGGGACTACCCTCGGTGAAGTATTGCGCCGGTCAGCTGCATTTGTCGGCCAATTATTTCGGCGACCTCATCAAAAAGGAGACCGGTCGCACGGCGCAGGAACATATTCAGCTGAAGCTGATCGACATCGCCAAAGAACGGATTTTCGATGCCCGCAAGTCGGTGAGCGAGATCGCCTACGAATTGGGATTCAAATATCCGCAGCACTTCACCCGACTCTTCAAGAAGGTAACGGGGCTTACGCCCAAAGAGTACCGGACGCCGAACTGATGAAGCGGAGGATGTGAAAAAAGAGTGTTTCGGCATAAGCTGAAACACTCTTTTGCTATCTTGGGGGGCGGTTATGCCTCTTTCTCGAATGTTTCCGCCACCTTGCGCAGCGACTCGACGATCGGCAGGT
>JAIDKM010000206.1 GCA_029051915.1 Alistipes sp.
ACACAGAGCCCCGCGCAAGCTAACGACTTGATAGCCGTGAGGGTATGGCAGCGTAACAGAGAATGACCGCCCGGCGATCGCCGGGTAAGGGTGAAAAGGCGGGGTAAGAGCCCACCGCGGGGGCAGCGATGTCGCCCGGCCGTACGTCCCGCGGGTTGCAAGACCATGTATACCGGCAATCAAGGGCTGCTCGTCCGATGTCGGGGGGTAGGTTGCTTCAGACGGCAGGAGACTGCCGCCGTAGATAAATGACAGAGGCCCGGGCTTCGGCCCGGGAACAGAACCCGGCTTACAGGGCCTGCACGTACACGGGAAGCCGCTGCGAAAATGCAGCGGCTTCCCTGTTTCAACTCCGCAGGCGGATCCCGAGAATCACGGCGAGGCAGACCACGGCCCCCGCGACGAACCAACGCCAGCAACCGCGGGCGCGGGCGCGGGGCACGACCGTTTCGGCCCGCGACTCTTGTCGGAGGCTGTCGGTCTTCGACCGAGCGAAGCGATCCGCGATCCGGCAGACCGAAAAATCGTGCTGCCGACGGATCTCCTCGTATTCGGTGCGCATGACGGTTCTTGGCAGGCAATCGCTGCGCGCCACGATTATCACCGAATCGCCCCGCTGCCGGGCCGCGACGGCGATGTTGTCCTGGCGGGCGGAAAACTCCGCGCCCTCGGGCAAGGAACCGAGCGCGGACAACGGAACCGACAAAGCGACCTCGCGGGCTGCGACCGGCTCCTGCGTGATGGTTCTCTCGCGAAGCACGAAGCACTCGCCGGCCTTATGGGCCGCCGTTTCCGAACTATTCGTTTCGACCTGCTGCGAAACGACGCTGCAATCCGTCGTCGAACGGGTTGTATTTCGAGAAGCGGCGCACGAGAAGACCGCCGCAGACAATCCGGCGCAAAGCGCCCGAAGCAAAAGATGGAGGTTCATAACCTTTTGAAATTTAAAATATTCGAACTGAAATTCCGGCGCAGGCTCTCGACCTCGCGCGTCAGCCGGTCGACTTTGGCCAACAACATCTGCTGGGTTACCTGCCACTCGGCTTTCTCCTGACGCAGCGAGACGTTCTCCTGCAATACCTGATTGTATTTCTCGCTCAGCAAGTCGATCGACCGCTGCATTTCGGCGAGAAAATCGTTGTTGCGTTTCCGACGGCCGACGACCCAGGAGACGGTCGCGCCCAGGAAACCGCCCGGCAGAGCGAACGCAAAGAGATCGCTCAACCAAGAAAAATCGGTCATGGAACAGAGGATTTACCGCCAGTCGAAGCCCGGATGGAGCCGTCGCAACTCGCTGCGGGACGTGCGGTTTCGGATCAACAAGGCGAGGTAGTCGGCCTGGTCGGCGAGGGCGTTGGCGACAGTCCGCTCCTCGACGAAAAACTCGTTGTCGCACAACAGCCTGCGCACGTCGTCCTCGCGCCGCCGCTGCAACTCGGCCCAATAATAATACCGGGCGACAACCGCCCGATTGCGCTGCTGCACCCGCTCGCGACGCGGCGGCGAGACCGCCTTGCGGGCCTCGGAAAAGTCGGAAATAGACATAGGAAAAAGAGAGAACGGATCTCCAGGAACGGCACCCCGTCGGGCCCGGGCCGGAATCCGAAAAAAGTGCGGTCGCCTGCGGATCCTCAGAACGACGCGCGCGATGATGAAAAAGAGAGATGGAACGGCTGCCGATTCGGGCGAATGCCCGTGCAAATATAATATTGTAATACCCCCTTTGTCAAGAAAAACCCCGAAAAAAAAATTTCGGGGCTGGAACAGAAAGGGTTGCAAAGGCTATTTTTTCGGAGCAGGCTTCGGAGCGGAAGATCGGGAGCTGCGCCGATCGGCCGCAACGGAACCGGCGGAAGCACGGGACTTACCGGCAGATCGGGATTTCGGGGCGGATGCTACTGCCGCCGAAGCGGGTTTCGGAGCGGGCTTCTTGCGCACCGACCAACCGAAATGCCCGAGGGCCTCGCCCAACGCGAAATATTCGCCGTGAGAATAGACGATGGGGCAAGCGCACTCCAGACAGAACCTGCCGCTCTGCGGATCGACATACTCGGCATCGACCTGCACGCCGACGACCTCGGCGATGAACATATCGTGCGAACCCAACGGAAGCACCTGCCGCACGCGACACTCGATATGCACGGGAGACTCCTCGATGATCGGCGCGGCGACGTGCAGCGCTTTGCCGGGCGTGAGGCCCATTTCGCGGAACTTGTCGTAATCGCGCCCCGACCGCACGCCGCACCAGTCGGTGGCGCGGGCCAGGGATTCGGTGGTGAGGTTGATGACGAATTCGCCCGTACGGCGGATGATCTCGTAAGAGTGCCGTTCGGGCCGCACCGAGATGTAACACATCGGCGGATCGGAACAGATCGTCCCTGTCCATGCGACGGTCAACATGTTATACTCCTCGGGCTCGGCCCCGCAACTTACCAAGACGGCCGGCAACGGATAGAGCACCGTACCGGGTTTCCAGGATTCTTTCATGAAGCGACGTTTTGATGAGTAAAGATAACGAATTTTTCGTATATTCGCCCCATGCTGCCCGAATTCATCCGCTACCTGGAAGCCGAGCGCCGCTACTCCCCTCTCACGGTACGCAACTACCGCCGCGATGTGGAGCAGTTCCTTTCGTGGCTGGGCACCGACGACGCCCGCTTCGACCCGCGGCGAGTAACCACGGGACAGATCCGCGAGTGGATCATCCACCGCACCGAAACGGGCGGCATCAGCGCCGCGACGATGAACCGTGAAATCTCGTCGCTGCGGGCGCTCTTCCGCTGGCTCCACCGCACAGGCGCCATCGAGAAAGACATCCTGCGGCCGCTCGCCTCGCTGAAGACCTCGCGCCGCCTGCCGGCATTCGTACCCGAAAGCCGCATGTCGAACATCATCAACGAATGCGAATACGAAAGCGACGAATTCGAAACCGAACGCAACTCGCTGGTGATCCTGCTCTTCTACTCGTGCGGACTTCGGCTGGCCGAGCTGGTGGGCATCGACCGCGACGACCTCTCGGCCGACCGAACCTCCCTGCGCGTACGCGGCAAAGGCGATAAGGAACGGCTCGTACCCATTCTGGACGAAATACGCGAAAAGATTCTGCACTACCTGGAAGTGATCGAACGGCAGAAAATTTGCAATTCTGAAGAAAAAGCGCTATTTTTAACACACAAAGGCAAACGTATCTCCCGCACGGCGGTCTACCGGCTTGTGCAGGACGAACTGGCCAAAGCGGGCGTACAAGGCAAAAAGAGCCCCCACGTACTGCGGCACACCTTCGCGACCCACCTGATGAACGGCGGCGCCGACATGCGCGAGATTCAGGAACTCCTGGGACACGCCTCGCTGCAAGCCACGCAAGTCTACACGCACAACAGCATCGCCCGCCTCAAGGAGATATACGCCAAAGCCCACCCCCGGGAGAAGAAGGGGGAGTAAACAACCATTAAATCACAAGGCTATGAACGTGCAGATTCAATCCGTGAAATTCGACGCCGACAAGCGGCTGGTCGAATTCGTGAATGCCAAGATGGCGAAGCTGGACCGCTTTGCGGAACGCTCGACCGGCGCCGACGTCATTCTGAAACTTGACAAAGACCACGAAAAAGGAAACAAGATCGCGACCATCACGCTCCATATGCCGGGCGAAGAACTGGTGGCTGCGCATCAAGCCAAAACCTTCGAGGAGGCGGTCGACGAAGCGATCGACGCGCTGAAACGCCAAGTGGACAAATTCAAAGCCAAGAGCGAGAAATAGTTTGCGGGGAGGACTGACGAACCTCCGGAAAGCAACGGCCGCCTAAGATAGGCGGCCGTTTTTTATTATATGACCCGAAGGAGCTACTGGATCTGCTCCCACGTGTACTCGAAGTACTCCATATCGCCGCCGTAGTTCTTGTTCTCGCGAACTACGCAACCGTTCTCGTCCATGTCGTAGGTGTAGACGGCCGACACGTCGGAGTGAGCCCACTTGCTCGACTCGCAGAGGTAAACCGACGGTTTGCCGAAGAGACCCGTCTCGTAGAGCCAGCGGCTCGGATCGGTAGCCTCGCTGTGGATGTTGAAGATGTTGTTGGTGTTGAGCGTACCGGTGTAGGTGTGGTTCTTGGTCTGCAACTCGCCGTCGCGGTTGCGGGTCCACGATACCAGGCACTCCTGCTCCCAGACGATGTCGGAGACGACCTCGCCGTTCTTCTTGATCTGGGTCATGTGGCCCTTGGCGTCGTAGGCGAATTCGCGTACGTCGTCCCATTCGTCGGTCATCTTGGCTACATAGCCGTCGGCGCCCAGTTCGATTTCGGCATAGCGGTTGCCCGAGTTGGTTACGGTGATCTTGTTGCCGTTCCATGCGAAAGTCCAGTCCTTGTCCTCCTCGCGATAGACGCGCGTTACGCGGCCCTCGCTGTCGTAGGTGTACTGGTAGACGTCGGCCCAGCCGTCGCCGACCAGCGAATAGGTCTTGACGCGGAAGCGAGGCCCCTGAGGCTCGTTCCCCCCCCTCCGTTGTTGTCATCGTCGTCGTTGCACGAAACCATGACGGCTGCACCCATGAGCAGCATGGCGAACAAAGAAATCAGCTTTTTCATAACTTTTTGAATTTTAGGTTAGTGAATAAAGTATTGCGACTGTTAATTACCGGCCCGGATAATCAGACCCAGACCTGTGAGGAAAAGCACGAACATCAGTGCGATAAGCAGATCGACCCGGCGCGTACCCCCGCGGAACTCCCGCCAGATGAAGACGCCCCAGAACGCCGCCACCATCGTGGCGCCCTGTCCCAGACCGTAGGAGATGGCCGTGCCGGCGGCTCCCGAAGCGATGTAGCTTGCCAACGAACCCAGGCACCAGATGGCGCCGCCCAACATGCCGACCGCATGCGTCCGAACCGAACCGCGGAAGTACTCCGCATACCGCACGCGCTCGCCGACGAACGGATAACGCATGATGAGCGTATTGAACAGGAAGTTGCTGGCCAGCACGCCCAGCGAGAAGACGAAGATGGCCGAATAGGGAGTCATCATCCCGGCGGTGGGTGCCGCGAAGTTATTGACATCCATTCCCTTGACCACGCAACGGAAGAAGAAGGACATCAAAATACCGGCAGCGGCGGCGAGCCACAAGCCCTTGGTATTGGTTCCGGCGGCCGAACCTCCGGCGCGCTGGTGCATGCCCGAGGCGATGCCGTTGCAGACGATCGCTGCGACGACCAGCGCCACGCCGACGAACAACAACACGGGATCGCCCGACGGCAGCCCCAGATAGTTGACGATGACGCCCAACACCAGAGCCAGACCTACGCCCAACGGAAAGGCGACCGACATGCCGGCCAGAGCGGTCGATGCCGAGAGCAAGATATTCGACGCGTTGAAGATCACGCCGCCCAACAATACCCAGCCGACACTGCGGCCCGACGCCTGCGAGAGGTCGGCGAGGAACGAACGGCCCTCGTCGCCCGTGCTGCCCATCGTCAGACCGAGCAACAACGCCGCGACGACCATGCCGACCACGTAATCCCAATAAAAGAGCTCGTAACGCCAGCTTTTCTGAGCCAGCTTCTGGGTGTTGCCCCACGAACCCCAGCACAACATCGTGATGAAACAGAACACGATGGCCAAAGAGTAACTTGAAACGATAAACATAATGATCCGGATATTTGAGGTTTATTTCAACGTGATTTTCTCGCCGATCTTCGACCGCATGGCCTCGAGGCAACGCTCCGCGGCGGCGGCATCGTCCGGAGTGCCGTCCGTTACGCGATATTCGAAACCGATCCCGGCGGCGCGGCACGCCTTGTAGAGCTCGTTCGCCGAAGCGTAGTTACGACCCTCGTCGGTCAGCGCGATGTAATAGAAGACCTCGGACGACGGCCCGGCAACCGGGTCGATGGCCGCGTCGAGCAGGAACAACGAATCGAAAGGCGAATCCCCGGCAGCTGCGGCGAACGCGGCCCTGCCGGCATCGCCCGCAGCGAGGCAAAGGCGGTGATCGCGATCCGCGCCGAGCGCGAATTCGGCTTCGGCGGCGGAGACGAAGGCTTCGAGCGAAAAATCCCCGGCGGCCGCATCGGCGGCGATCAAGACGAACGGCTTGGCATTCTGGGTTGCGGCCAACACGTTCAACACCTCGTCGGACGAGAGCGGCAACCGCCCGTCATGCAACAGGTACAAAGCCGTATAGCTGCGCCCGGGATCGTAGCCCTCCGGCGTGAAGATCTCGGCCTCCACGCCTGCCAGCTCGACCGTCCGGCGGGCAGCCTTGTGAGACGCGTAAGCAGTGCGTCCGGCAGACGCGAAAGGCTGTCCGTTGAAGCGGCAGTCGATGAAGCGCAGCACCTCGGGCATCGCCCCGCGCCAGTAATCGCCCGTATGGGCGCCGTTGCGGACGCGATATTCATGGGCGAAGCCGATGTCGCGCAACTGACGGTGGAGGTCGTCGTTGGCGACCAACAACTGCTCCTCGTCGTCGCCGCAGTCGAGATAATAAGCCACGTCGGCATACTTCGAAGCGTTCTCCTCCGTGAACATGTAGAAGGGACAATGGGCCTTGTAATAATCGGTCAGGCGCGCCTCGCCGGAGAGGCCTTTGCCGCCGAAAATGGCGCCCCACTGCGAATCCCAACCCGAACCGGGCTCCGACATGTACTGCTCGTCGGTGCGGAACGACATGCTGAGCGGCACCGAGACGCAAAACAACTCGGGATGGCACGACGGCAGGATCATCGCCCCGAAACCGCCCATCGAGTAACCCACGGCGGCGCGGTGGTCGCGGTCGGCGATCGTGCGGTAAGTCCGGTCGACATAGGGCACGAGCTCCTCGACGAACATCTTCATGTAATCGAAATTACCGTCGATGCGGTCGACGTAATACGACCGGAAACCGGTAGGCATGACGTAGATCATGTCGCCGAGCCCGGCGGCCTCGCACTGGGCCACGGTGCTCTCGATGCGCAGCCACTGGTCGTTCCACGACTTGTGCGTGTCGCCCAGGCCGTGCAAGAGGTAGACCACGCCGTAACGCCGTTCGGGAGCCGAGAGGTAGTCCTGCGGCAACAAGACGGCGATCGAGACGTTCTGGCGCAGGATGTCGCTCCTTACGTCGATCTCGCAGGCATAGCGCACGAAGTTGCCGGGAACCTCGGGCAATTCGCGCTCCTTCTCGCCGCAACCGCCTGAGGCGGCAAGACCCAGCGCCAGCAACCCGGCGCAAAACAGATTCATCATACTGTTCATTTTACATTTGCTCCTTTCCATAGACGACCATCTCCTTGGCCTCGACGACGTAGTCGCGGCTGGGGTTGAGCACCCGCATGGTCAGCGTATGCGCCCCGTCGTCGGGCAGACAATAGGTATGGAAGACGTCGTACTTGCGTTTGATGTAGTCGTAAGGCATCTCGACGATCTCCGCCACGCGTCCGTCGATCGAACACTCGATCCGGGCCGTATAGGGAGCATCCGTAAGATTCACGCGCGCAATCTGTCCCATGACCACCACGCTGTTGCCCGTGAAGCGAAGCGTGAGCTCGTCGTTGAACTGCTGCTTCAGCACGCGTCGCTCGACGGGACGGATGCCCTCGAACGACTCCTCGTAAGGCACCGTCCGGGGTTCCTGCAGGAGGATCGTATACTTCCCGTCGGCGACCTGGCCGCCGTCGCGCCGCACGAAGTCGGCCAACAACTGCAAGTTGAGGTCGTAGATGCGCTTAAGCGAAATGGAGGTATAGGGGAAGTCGATCTCCTCGCACTTCTCGATGGCCGGTTTCCACTTGGCGGGAATGGCCTCGTAACCCTGCATGACGCCCAAAATACCGGCGGCCGAAGCGGGGTTGCAATCGGAATCCTGTCCGCAGCGGGTGGCGATGTCCATCGTGCGGAAGAAATCGCCCTCGCCGTACAAGAGGCCGATGACCACGTAGGCCGAGTTGATGACGGCGTCGATGTTGAAGCCGTTGAAAACGCCCTCGGGGCAACCCTTCTCGAACCCGTAGCGCTTCTCGATCTCGAACCAGCAACGGTGCCAGTCGTGCGGATCGTCGCGCCACAGCGAGATGACGTCGGCGATGCAACGATGGTAGCGGCTCTCGGCGGGAATCGTCCGCAAGGCCTCGGTAACGATGGTCTCGATGTCGTCGCAGACGAACGCCAGCGAATAGAGCGCTCCGATGTAGACGCCGCCGTAGAAACCGTCGCCGTAGTTCATGATGTGGCCGATGCGGTCGCAGAGCGCCGAACCGCTGACGACCATGCCCGGCGTGAGCATGCCGATGAAGTCGGCTTCGATCTGGAAGTCGATGTCGTCGGCGTGGGGATTGTTGAGCCAGTGGCCCGACGCGGGCGGCATGATGCCGTGCAGGATGTTGTAACGAGCCGCCTGGTTGGCATGCCAGAGCTTGTAATCGGCGTTGGCGAAAGCCAGCGCATAATTCTCGGCCGGTGCGTCGATGCCGTCGCGGGCCATCACCTCGACGAACGTAAGATCCATGTAGACGTCGTCGTAGAGTCCCGGATCCTCGGCGAAGGTGTCCCACGCATAGTCGTCGTACCAGAGAAACTCGACCTGGTCGTGGATGATGCCGCCCTTGTACTTGAACTCGGTGGGGCCGCCGAAGGTGCAGCCGATCGTCTGGCCGGCCCAGCCGCCCTTGATTTTGTCGCGCAGCACCTCCTCGTCGAGGGTAACGGTCGTACCGTAGGGAATCGCCGGGCGGGAGCCGCAGCCGGTCAGCGCCGCGGCGCAAAGTGCGATGCAGAAGAGACGTTTCATGCTATTTTTTCATTGGATCGATGGAGGAATAGGTAACCAGATCGTTCAGACGGATCAGGTAGTCTTTCTTGGGGTTGAGCCAGCGGAGCTCGACGGAGTGATGCCCCTCGGGCAGCAGGTAGCGCCAGGCGGGTTCGAGCCGCCGGTCGGTGTTCTTCATCGGCAGGCGCGCATGCTGGTCGAGGCGGCCGTCGATCCAGATCTCGACCTCGGCGACGTAGGGATCGTCGGGCTCGGCCAGTCCGAAGACCTCCGAACCGATGTGGCGCATCGACACGCGGTGGACGTAATCCTCCGTTACGCTGCGCAGGCAGACGATGTTGCCCCAGACGATGAAGCCGTTGCCGTCGAAATCGAACGCATAACGGTCGCGCAGGAAGCAATCGAGGCGGCTTCGCGAGGTGGGATGCGTGTCGACGAAATTCTGCTCCAACGGCAGCACGTCGGGCGTGCGCTGCGGGATCGACACTCTCTCGGGCGTAACCTCGCCGCCGGCCCGGGCGATCATCTCCAGCGCCTGCGCATAGCTCATCTCGTAGGCTTTGGCCAGCGAGACGTCGGTGCCCTCGAAATCGAGCTCTTCGATCTCGCGAAGCGGATCGAGCCACACGGCGGGGATGCCGGAATAACCGAGCATCACGCCCAGAACACCGCCCACGGTGGCGGGATTGCAGTCGGAATCCTGCCCGCAGCGGGTGGCGATCTCGATCGAACGGGAGAAATCGCCGCCGCCGTACAACAAACCGATGGCCACGTAGGCTGCGTTGATCTTGGCGTCGATGTTGAAGCTCAAGAAGACCCCTTTGGGACAACCCACGTCGTGATTCCACTTTTTATGCAACTCGAACCAGCAAGCCTGCCAGTCATGGGGATCGCGACGGTAGCATTTGCGCACCTCGTCGATACACTGGTAGAACTGGCTTTCGGCCGGAATGGGTGCCAACGCCATGTCGAGGATCGTTTCGGGATCGTCGGAGACGAAAGCGGCCGAATAGAGCCCTGCGACGAAGGCCCCGCCGTAGAAACCGTCGCCGCTGTTCATGATGTGGCCCACGCGCGAAGCGATGTCGAGCGCCTCGGGCAACAGACCCGGCGCCATGAGCCCGATGAAGTCGGCTTCGATCTGGAAATCGAGGTCGTCGGCGTGGGGGTTGTTGAGCCAGTGGCCCGACGCGGGCGGCATGATGCCGTTGCGGATGTTGTAGCGCCCGGCCTGGTTGGCGTGGGCGAGGTGGTATTCGGCGAAGGCGAAACGGTGCGCGAGCTCCTCGGTCGAAGCGTCGAGCCCCAGATCCCGGAACGACTCGACGAACGTGAGGTCGTTGTAGATGTCGTCGAAGAGCCCCGGTTTCTTGTCCCACCAATATTTGACGAAGTGCTCGTCCCAGGCGATGGGATGGTACTCCTGGATGGTCGTGCCCGTGAACTTGAACTCCGTGGGGGCACCGTAGACCACGCCGATCGTCTGACCGGCCCAGCCGCCCATGATCTTATCCTTCAAAGAGTCGGTCGACAAGTCGATCCGGTCGGCCGTGCCGCCGGAACACGACACGGCCGCCGAAGCGAACACCCCAACCAAACTACCGTAAAATGCTTTCATGCTATTGATTTTCATAAACGCTCAACTCGGTTACCGACAGGAATGCCGACGTGTGCTGGGTCGCCTTGTTCCAGTGCGACTGCACCTTCGTATCGGCGAGGATGCGCACGGCCGAAGTCTCGACGGGCTCGAACTCGAAGAGATACTCCACGAAATGGGGCTGGATGAAGACCTCGTCCGAAGCGGGCAGCGCCGGAGTCGAAACGTAGCCGCCCACGTCGCGCCAGCGGCCCTCGGCGTCGCGATACTGGATCGAGAGCGACGAGAACCAGCCGCCGAACTCCTCCATGCAACCCATGTCCAGCGAGATCATGCCCACGGTGTGCTTCTCGGCGAACTCGTAACCCAGGAAGTCGATCTTGGGGATGTTGGCCTCGGCGGCCAACGTATAGAAGACCGACCCGGCGCCGTAGCGCACGCCGTCGTTGATCGCCTCCACGCCGTCGGCGTACATCGGATGGCCGAAAGTGATCCAGCACTTGTAGAGATGCTCCTTGTTGGTGGTGCGGACGTTCGAGAGGATGGTCTCGGCCTGCGGAGCGATGTTGCGGCCGCGGACGACGAGCGTGAACTCCTTTTCGATGGTCTGACGGCCGTTCGAGAGCGACAACGTAACGGGATATTTACCGGTATGCAACGCGGTGCCCGTGAGCCGGCCGCCGTCGAAAGTCAGTCCCTCGGGCAACGAACCCTTGCTCAGCCGCCACTCGTAACGGGCGTTGGTAACGCAGGCGAACGAATAATCGACCGGCGTCCCGACCTCGATGCGGGGCTGAGGGCCGACGCAGAACTCGAGCGGCGCGGCGAACTGCGCGCGGTCGTCGATCCGGAGCATGTCGCCCCGGGAACTCTTGACCAGACGTCCGCCCTTCGAGCAGACCAGAGCCACGGCCTGCGCCACGGTGCGGTCGATCATGTCGTCGATCGAAGCGTCGGGCATGTCGTAGCGCGTGATGTTGATGTAGCGGTCGTT
>JAIDKM010000207.1 GCA_029051915.1 Alistipes sp.
CGAGTCCGGATCGTGCGGAGATTCTTTACGGCAAAGGACGAGCTCCGGGAGGCGATTCGACCCTGGGTCGTACGGAAAGGTGCGGAAATTGCAACGACCCCGAACAAATCAAAACAAGAGCGATATGAAAAAATGGATCATGATGCTGGCGATGGTGCTGGCGGCCGCAGGCGCCGAAGCTCAGGTGAAATTCGAAACCCGATCGACGGATGCCGTACGCGAAATGGCGGTCAAGGAGGGCAAGCTGGTCTTCATCGACCTCTACGCCTCGTGGTGCCCGCCGTGCAGGATGATGGAACGCCATGTCTTCTCGCGCAAGGATGTAGGCCAATTCATGTCCGAGCGCTTCGTTGCGGCGAAGTACGACACGGACGATGCGACAGGCAAGGCGCTGATGAAGAAATACGGCAACGGCGCGATTCCGCTCTACCTGATTTTCGATACGCAGGGAGAACTTCTCGGACGCATGCAGGGCGCCTCCTCGGCCGACGAATTCATGGCCAACATCCGGAAGATTCTGAAAATGTGAAAAGCGAAAAGTGGAAAGCGAGCGGGCTGCCTTTCACTTCGAAGCATAGACCACTTTCTTGGTCTCGAAGAAATCCTCCTCGAAGAAGCGCGGGATGTCGTAAAGGGTCCAGCGCCGGCGCGTGAGGGCCAGCTCCTCGGCCAGATCGCCCCCTTTGAGGTAGAGGATTCCGTTGGGCAGCGTACCGCGCTGCCCTTTTTCGATCTTGTTCCACACCCACCCGACGAACTCGGGCATGGCCGTAACGGCCCGCGAGACGACGTAATCGAAGCGTTCGGAGAGAGCCTCGACCCGCGAACAGCGAGGCGTCAGGTTTTTCAGTCCCAACCCCTCGACGACACCCTCGACGACGGTGATCTTCTTGCGGATGGAGTCGACGGCCGTGAAGTGCGCCCCGGGAAAGAGAATGGCCAGCGGCACCGACGGGAAACCGCCGCCGCACCCGACGTCGAGCACCCGGGCTCCCTCGGCGAAGGCGCAGACTTTGGCGATGGCGAGCGAGTGGAGGACATGACGCAGGTAGAGCTGGTCGAAATCCTTGCGCGAAACGACGTTGATTTTGGCGTTCCACTCGGCATACAGCTCCCACAGCGCCGCGAACTGCCGCCGTTGCTCGTCCGTAAGATCGGGAAAATATTTGAGAATAAGATCCATCAACTTTCACGTTTATAACTCTCCCACTTGGCCAGCAGCGCCCGGAAATCGGCAGGGAGGTCGCTTTCGAACTTCACTTCGCAGTGCGTCGCGGGATGCTCGAATCCGAGCGACTGCGCATGCAGGGCGTGGCGCGGCATCACGGCGAAACAATTCTCGACGAACTGCTTGTACTTGGCGAACGTGGTACCCTTGAGGATGCGGTCGCCGCCGTAGCGTTCGTCGTTGAAAAGCGGATGTCCCTGCCATGCCATATGTACGCGGATCTGGTGGGTGCGCCCTGTCTCCAGACGGCATTCGACGAGCGTTACGTAACCATAGCGCTTCAGCACGCGCCAATGCGTTACGGCATGTTTGCCGTCCGAGCCGTCTTCGAAGACGTACATCTTCTGCCGCTCGCGGGGACTGCGCCCGATATTCCCGACGATCGTCCCCTCGTCCTCGGCGAAGTCGCCCCACACCAAAGCCACGTAGCGGCGGTAGATCGTGTGGTCGAAGAACTGCTTGGCCAGCCGGGCGTGGGTTTGCTCGTTCTTGGCGACGACCAGCAGTCCCGACGTATTTTTGTCGATGCGGTGAACCAGCCCGGCACGCATCTCCCCGCTGTCGGCGAGCTCGGTGCCGCGCAGATGCCACGCCAGCGCATTGACCAGCGTTCCCGAGTGGTTGCCTACCCCCGGGTGGACGACCATGCCGGCCTCCTTGTTGATAATCAGCAGGTCGTCGTCCTCGTAAGGAATCTCCAGCGGAATCTCCTCGGGATGGATTTCATTGTCGCGCCGCGGATAGGGCAGGACGATCTGCACCCGGTCGAGGGGTTTGACCTTGTAGCTCGACTTGGCCGGTCGGCCGTTGACCAGGATGTTGCCGCTGTCGGCCGCCGCCTGGATACGGTTGCGAGAACAATGCTCCATGCGTGCCACAAGGAACTTGTCGAGCCGCAGCAGGGTCTGCCCCTTGTCGGCCACGACCGAGAAGTGCTCGTAGAGCCCCTCCTGCTCGTTGTCCTCCTCGGTCAGCGCCGAATCGTCGAACGGTTCGTCTATGTAGCGCGAATCGGTCATCAATCGAAAAATCCTGCGTGATCCTCTGCGGGTGCCGGTGCGGGCTTCTCGGTCTCCGGTTTCGGCGCCGCGGCCGCAGTGCCGAGTTCTTCCTCCATCCGCTGCAGACGCTCGCGGAACGCTTCGTCGGCCAGCTCCTCGGCCTCTTTCAGCCGTACGGCGACCTTCCGGGCGTCGAGCGTCAGTTGCAGGCTGACTTTCGCGCCGAGCGAAGCGTGGCGTTCAGCCACGGGACTCTGCATATAGACCCGGGCGTCCTTCTGGTTGAGCAGGTTGATACCGTCGTCGAAGGCGATCTTCCCGACATTGAGACCCAGTTCCCACAACCGGCTTTTGGCGTCCTTGAGCGAAAGGCCGATGACCTGCGGCACGACGGTCGTGCGATGTCCGGGCTGCACGCCGACATGGAGCGTTACGCCCGAGCCCATTTCGGCTTCGATGCGGGAAGTCGGAGTGATGCGCTGCTTGCCGAGATATTCGTCGAGAACATAGTTGGTCGCCATGTCGTTGCGGTAGATCAGCTCGCCGATCTCCAGTCCGGCGATTTCGAGCATGTTCTTGGCCTGGCGCAGCGACCGGTCGGCGACATAGGGCACCGGCACCATCTTCTGCCGGAACGAATTGATCGTGATGTAGACCGTCCGTCCGGGCTTGACCTCGACACCTCCTTGAGGCAGCTGGTCGAGGACGATGCCGCCTTCGTAGGCAGGAACGAAAAGCGAATCGTTGATCTGCAACCGCAGGTCGCTGCGGCGCGCCATGCGCTGAGCTTCGAACAGCGACACGCCCGAGAAATCGGGCACCCGACGGCGTACGCCATGGCGCGTGGCGACGTGCATGACGACATGGGCCGTGATGGCTATCGCCAGGATGATGGCGGCGATCAACACCAGATTGTATGCCAGCGGATACTCGTAACGGAGCCGGCGGCGGAAAGAGGAAAAATTCTCCATCTTTTTCGGGTTATTTGGGAGCCTTCCGATAGAGGTAGACTCCGATGCACAGGTAAATGATGTTGGGGAGCCAGACGGCCAGCCCCGGCGGCAACGAACCGCTCTTGGCGAACTCCTCGAAGAAGCGGTTGAAGAGGATATACGAGAAACAGAGGCACGTGCCGATGCCGATATGGAGCCCCGTACCGCCGCGCACCTTGCGCGACGAGAGCGACACGCCGATGAGCGTCAAGATGAACGTCGACAACGGATAGGCATAGCGTGCGTGGCGCGCCACCTCGATCAGGCCGATCTCGTCGGAGCCTTTGGCCCGCTGCTGGGCGAGGAAGCGGTTGAGCTCGACGATGTTCATGGTCTGGATCAACTCGTTGACGCGTCCCAGCTCGTTGACGTCGAGATTGATGAGCGTATCGAGGTTGCGGTACTGCCCGAATTTCTCGACACCCAGCGAATCGAACTCGCGCATGACGTAGCGCGGCGCCGTCCAACGTTTGGTCGCCGGATCGAACTTCGTGTCGGAAGCCTCCAGCGAACGGGTCATCGCCCCCTCCTCGTAATGTTCCAGCACGAAGAACGACGCCTGATGCGACGCATCGCGATATCCGCGGACGTAGGCGAACGTCCCCGGCTCGATCTGCCGGTAGATATGCTGGTCGTACTGGGTATTGCGCTTGCGCTTGATATACTGCGATTCGAAAGCGACGATCTTGCGCTGCGAGAGAGGAATCAACCACAAGTTGAGCGTGAGCGACAGTCCGCCGATAATCAACGCCCCCAGGAAATAGGGCCACATCAGGCGCCGGAACGACATGCCGCCCGAGAGCATGGCGACGATCTCGGTCTGATAGGCCATCTTCGAAGTGAAGAAGATGCAGGCGATGAAGGTGAAGAGTCCGCTGAACTGGTTGATGAAGAAAGGGATGAAGTTAAGATAATAGTCGAAGATCACCTTCCGCACGGGCGCATGAAGCTCGGTGAAGTCGTCGATCTTCTCCACATAGTCGAACAGCACGACCACGACGATGATCATCGCGATGGCGAAGAAGTAGGTCGACAGGAACTTGCCCAGTATGTAGCGGTCGAGGATCTTGTATCCCGGGAATCGGAGTTTCATACGTTTTACAGTCTTCTTTGGAGCCTGGGCACCATCATCTCCTTCCAGGCCCGGAAATCGCCGGCGACGATCCGCTCGCGAGCCATGCCGACGAGCCGCAGGTAAAAGGCGATGTTGTGCAGCGACGCGATTTCGGCCGCGAGCATCTCGCCGCAGACGGCCAGATGGTGGAGGTAGGCCTTGGTATAGAGCGTATCGACAAAGGCCGTGCCCTGCGGATCGATCGGCGAAAAATCGTCCTCCCACTTCTTGTTGCGGATGTTGATGATGCCCTCGGCCGTGAAAAGCTGGCCGTTGCGGCCGTTGCGCGTGGGCATCACGCAGTCGAACATGTCCACGCCCCGGGCGATGCCCTCCAGGATGTTCACGGGCGTACCTACGCCCATCAGATAACGGGGCCTGTCTTTGGGCAGAATAGCGTTCACAACCTCGATCATTTCATACATGACGGGCGTGGGTTCGCCGACGGCCAGACCGCCGATCGCATAGCCGTCGGCCTGGTAGCGCTGGACGTTCTCCGCCGCCCGGGCCCGCAGGTCGGGATAGGTACACCCCTGCACGATGGGGAAGAGCGCCTGATAGTGGCCGTATTTGGGTGCCGTCTGAGCATAGCGCTCGAAACAGCGGTCGAGCCACCGCTCCGTGAGGTCAAGCGACTTGGCGGCATATTCGCGGGGTGCGTCGCCCGGCGGGCATTCGTCGAAAGCCATCATGATGTCGGCGCCGATGCTCCGCTCGGTGTCGATGACGCTTTCGGGCGTGAAGAGGTGTTTCGACCCGTCGATATGCGACCGGAAGTGGCACCCCTCCTCCTTGAGCTTGCGGCAGGCGGCGAGCGAAAAGACCTGAAAGCCCCCGCTGTCGGTGAGCATCGGGCCCTCCCACGTGGAGAAGCGATGCACGCCCCCGGCCTTCTCGATGATCTTCATGCCGGGCCGCAGGTAGAGATGATAGGTGTTGGCCAGAATGATCTGGGCCCGGGCTTCGTCGCGCACGTCGCGATGGAAAAGGCCCTTGACCGTCGCCGCCGTACCCACGGGCATGAAGATGGGCGTACGGATGAAGCCGTGGTCGGTTTTGAGCTGACCGGCCCGGGCCTCCGAGGCGGAGTCTTTGTACTGCAGGGTGAATTCCATGTTCATATTTCCCGCAAAAATAGCTAAAATAATTCTGAATTCTTTTGTATCTTTGCAGATATTTCGGCACTATGGAATTTTTCGAAACTTTGACAGATACGTTTCTGGCCGCCTACGGCTGGGAAGGCACCGCGCTGGCGGGCGTGCTGCTCGTCCTGCTGGGCGTGCAGCTCTACTACTACGCGGGGGTCTACGGCCGGATCGCCGGCTACAAGAACAACCGCCGGCCGGAGGTTCTCGACGCCGATCCTCCGGTGTCGGTCATCATCCCGCTCTTCTCCGAGGACTATGCTTTCGTCGAGGAGCGGCTGCCGCTGATTCTGGCCCAGAGCTACCCCAAGTTCGAAGTCGTGATCGTCTACGTCGGCGCCGACTCGGACTTCTACGAAGACCTCTCGCGCCTCAAGCTGTCGTTCCCCCAGATCACGACGACCAAGATCCACCTCAACCCGCGTTTCCCCATTTCGCGCAAGATGGCCCTCAACGTGGGCATCAAGTCGGCCCATTACGAGCACATGATCTTCACTTCGACCGACGCCTGCCCGCAGACCGACCGCTGGCTCTCGCTGATGGCCAAAGGCTTCACGCGGGGCGACATCGTGATCGGCTACTGCGGCGTAGAGTACGCCAAGGGAACGACCAACTACCTGATGCGTACGTGGCGCATGATGCACGCTGCCGAGTGGCTGGGCCGCGCCGTCCGCAGACGTCCCTACCGGGGCATGCTCCAGAACTTCGGTTTCACCAAGAAACTCTACTTCGGCAACAACGGCTTCAACCACCTCAACATGAACATCGGCGAAGACGACCTCTTTCTGCAGCAGGTCATGACGCGCGACAACGTGAGCATCATCCTCTCGCCGCGGGCCACGCTGAGCGAAAAGGTCTGGGGAGGACTGGGCTGGGGCCTCGGCCAGTTGCGCTACTTCGGCTCGGCATTCCGCTACTATCCTCGCGGAGCCCGCAACTACGTGCAGTGGGAGATCGGTTCGCGTCTGCTGTTCTTCGCAGCCGCACTCTGCGCCATCATCGTGATGCCGCTCGAATACAAACTCGCCGCCGCCGTGCTCGTCCTGCTGCGCTACCTGATCGTGGCGCTCGAAGTGCGGCGTATCGCCAACCGGCTGGGCGAGCGGGGCATTGCCTGGCGTTACTTCCTCTACGACCTGCTGAGCATGCCGGGAGCCATTCTGCTGAGCTTCCTGACACTGGGCAAAGACAAACGCGTATGGAGATAGCCGATTACATCGTGGCCGACGACCGGCAGCTGGTCGCGCAGGTGCTCGGCGGCGACGATACGGCTTTCGAATATCTTTTCAACCGCTATCACGAGGCGATCCGCCGGCTCTTCATCCAGCGCACGGGCGGAGCCAACGACGTCGACGACCTGCTGCAGGAGACTTTCATCAAGGTCTATGTCAATTTGCACCGCTACGATCCTCGCTTCACATTCGGACAATGGGTCTATACCATCGCCCGCAACACTTTCATCGACCACGTACGCCGCCGGCAGGACGACCTGCCGATCGACGAACGTTTCACGGCCCCGGCCTCCAATGCTCCGACTCCCGAGGAGAACGTCATCAACCTCCAGCAGCGCACGCAGATCGAGCATTCCCTCGACCGCCTGGCGCCCCGCTACCGCCGGCTGATCGTCATGCGTTTCTTCGACGGATATTCCTACGAGGAGATCGCCGCGAAACTCGCGCTGCCGCTCGGCACGGTCAAGACGCAGATCCATCGGGCCCGCGAACAGATGTGCCGGCTCATCACCAAAGGAGAGAAGTAGATGTTTCTGCCGACGACCCTCAAGGAAGTGCGTGCCCGGGGCTGGGACGAGCTGGATGTCATCCTCTTTACGGGCGATGCCTACATCGACCATCCGGCGTTCGGCGCTGCGGTCATCGGCCGGCTGCTGGAAGCCGAGGGTTACCGCGTGGCGATCGTCCCGCAGCCCAACTGGCGCGACGACCTGCGCGACTTCACCAAATTAGGTGCTCCGAGGCTCTTTTTCGGCGTCTCGGCCGGAGCGATGGACTCGATGGTCAACCACTACACGGCCAACCTGCGTCTGCGCCACGACGACGCCTACACGCCCGGCGGCAAAGCGGGATTCCGTCCCGACTACGCCGTAACGGTCTATACTCAGATACTCAAACGGCTCTACCCCCACGTACCGGTGGTCGTCGGCGGCATCGAAGCCTCGCTGCGCAGGCTGACCCACTACGACTACTGGAGCAACACGCTGAAGCCCTCGGTGCTGATCGAATCGGGCGCCGACCTGCTGACTTACGGTATGGGCGAACGGGTCGTGCCGCAGATCGCGAAAGCGATGCGCAACGGCTACAACGCCAAGCTGCTGCGCAAGATCCGGCAGGTGGCGTTCCTGGCCGACGAAAGTTATGTCGCGCGGCTCGATCCGGCGACAACGATCCGTCTGCACAGCTACGAGGAGTGCCGCGCCGACAAACGGGCTTTCGGAGAGAATTTCACGGTGGCGGAGACCCAGAGCAACCTGCTGGAACCCGAAGCGACGTTGGTGGAGCGTGTCGGCGACCGCTATGTGGTGGTTACGCCGCCCAACACGACGCTGACGACCGAAGAACTCGACCGTTCGTTCGACCTGCCCTATGAACGGGCGCCCCATC
>JAIDKM010000208.1 GCA_029051915.1 Alistipes sp.
CCGCATGCTGCCCGAGACGATCTGGGCCATGCCGCGCTTCGGGACGTTCAACCTCCATGCGTCGCTGCTGCCCCAATACCGAGGTGCCGCGCCGATCAACCGTGCGATCATGAACGGCGAGACGGAGACGGGCGTAACGACCTTCCTGCTGAACCACGAAATCGACAAAGGAGCGATTCTGGCGCAAGAACGCATGCCGATTCTACCCGAAGACAACGTAGGCTCGCTCTACGACAAACTGATGCACGCGGGGACGAAACTGGTAACCGAAACCGTAGACCGCATTGCGGCGGGAGACATCGCCCCGATCGAACAACAACATATCGACGAAGCGACGCTCCGCCCGGCCCCGAAAATCTTCAAGGAGGACTGCCGCATCGACTGGACGCAGCCGGGAAAAAGGATCGTCGATCAAGTACGCGGGCTCTCGCCCTATCCTGCGGCGTGGAGCGCACTCCGCCGCGAAGATGGCACGGAAACCATTACGGCCAAGATCTTTGCGGCGCAGTTCTTGCCGGCGGATCACGGCCAAGCCTGCGGCGCGGTCGAAAGCGACTGCCGGACGTTCGTCCGGGTGGCCTGCGCCGACGGCTGGATAGACCTGCGCGAACTTCAAATAGCGGGCAAGAAACGCCTGCCGGTGAGGGAGCTGCTCTTAGGCTGGCGAGACGTTCTGCAATACCGCTTCGGCGAATAGACGAAAAGCCCGCTCCATTGAGGAGCGGGCTTCTTGTTCGGAGACCTCCGCGGCAGGGCGGATGCAGACCTCCGCAGCGGAGAAATCAAGCCTTTTCGTAGACCTTCTCGGACTTGGATTTCTCCTCCTTTTGCATATCCAACGGCCTGGTACAGAAATACCAATCGTAACATTTCATGCCGGCGGCCGATGCTTCGGAACCGTCGTAGGTGGTGGGAGCCGGCACGATGATGTCGTCGCCGGGCCGCCAGTCGGCCGGCAAAGCGACGTGGTAGCGGTCGATGGTCTGCAAGCCGACCAACACGCGCTTCAACTCGTCGAAATTACGCCCCAACTGCATGGGGTAGTAGATCACGGCACGGATCGTAGCCTCGGGATCGATGAAAAAGACCGCCCGCACGGCCGCCGTGGTGGAGACGCCGGGCTGGATCATGCCGTACTTGCGAGCCACCTCCATAGACATGTCGGCGATCAACGGGAAGTTCAACTCCACGCGTTTGTGGCCCTTGAACTCGATGCGGTCGTGGATCGACCGCAGCCAGGCGATATGGCTGGCGTTGGTGCCGACGGAGAGCCCGACCAGACGGCAGTTGAGCTCCTCGAACTCCTTCTGCATGGCCCCGAACAAGACGAATTCCGACGTGCAGATCGGAGTGAAATCCGACGGATGGGAGAAGAGAATGACCCACTTGCCCTTGAAATCCTCGGGAAAGCGGATCTTGCCCTGCGTGGTTTCGGCCTCGAACGACGGCGCCTTGTCGCCGATCAGAGGCATGGTGTAAGTATGATTGTCCATAATGCGAAAAATTAGCTCCAACCCCTATGCAAATACGGTGCCCGGCCGAATCGACCGTCCGGAGACACGAACGTGGTACGCAATTTGCCGCGAAACGTATCGAATCTAAAAACTTGCAACACCATGAAAACGGACAACGCCAAAACCTCCGATTACAAATCGGACAACCGCAAGACCGGCTGGTCGGACGACTATAAGCCGAAGAACGACAACACCAAGACGAACACCGGCCGCCCGTCGGCGCAGACGGAGTTCCACCGTTTCTTTGTCGAACAACTCAAAGACATCTACTGGGCAGAGAAGCACCTGAAGAAAGGTCTGAAGAAGATGAGCAAAGCCGCCACGAGCAGCAAGCTGACGACGGCGTTCGAGAAACACTACAACGAAGGCGACAAACAGATCGCCGAACTGGAGACGATTTTCGGGCTCCTGGGCGAAAAACCCGAGACCAAACGCTGCGAAGCGATGGCGGGGCTGCTGGAAGAAGCCGACGGCATGATCTCGGATACGCAAAAAAACAGCTTCGTACGCGACGCGGGCCTGATCCTTGCGGCGCAAAAAGTCGAACACTACGAAATAGCGACCTACGGCACGCTCAACGCACTGGCGGCCTACCTGCCGGAAAAGAAGGTCAAGAAGATGCTTGAGACGATTCTGGCCGGCGAAAAGAAGACCGACGAAGCGCTTACCCGTCTGGCCGAAGAATTCGTCAACGA
>JAIDKM010000209.1 GCA_029051915.1 Alistipes sp.
CTCCTACTCGGGCGACTCGGCCCCCATCGGCAACATCGGCGACATGAAAAACTACGGCGTGGAGCTGGAACTGGGATACCGCGACGCCCACGGCGACTTCAAGTGGCACGTATCGGCCAACGCAACCTACAACAAAAACAAGCTGACCTACCTGGGCAGCGAGAATCCTGCGCTCTACGGATCGAGCCACAAGATCGGCCAGCTGACACGCGGCGTCGTAGGCCTCCCGTTCCCCTACTTCTATGGCTGGAAAACCGCCGGCATCTTCCAAAACATGGATGAAGTGAATGCCTACGTCAACGCCGACGGCGAACTCCTGCAACCCAAAGCGCAACCCGGCGACGTACGCTTCGTGGATGTCGACGGCAACGGCGCGATCGACGACGATGACCGCACCATGATCGGCAAGGGCATGCCCGACTGGACGTTCGGCCTGAACCTAGGATTCGAGTGGAAAGGTCTCGACTTCAACATCCTGCTGCAAGGTCAGGCCGGCTGCGAAGTATTCAACGTAACGCGCCGCACGGACCTCTACTACATCAACCTGCCCAAGACGATCCTCAACCGCTGGACGGGCGAAGGCACGACAAACAAATACCCGCGCTTCACGTACGACTCGGCCAACGAGAACTACCGCAGCTCGGATCTCTGGCTCGAAGACGGCTCGTTCCTGCGCGCCCGCAACGTACAGCTGGGTTACACGCTGCCGCAACACATCACCCGCAAGGCCGGCATCTCGCGTCTGAGAGTATACGTACAGGCCGAGAACCTCTTCACGCTGACCGACTACTCGGGATGCGATCCCGAAGTAACGGGCGGCAACGGCTTCGGCACCGAAATCGGCATCGACCGCGGCGTATATCCGCAGTCGCGCACCTTCTCGGTCGGCGTAAACCTCACGTTCTAAACCAGAAAAACGAATGACGATTATGAAAAAAACAATCATAGCGCTCGGCACCGTCGCGACGGTTCTGCTCGCGGCCTGCACCGAAGACTTCATCACGGTGAAACACAACAGTTCCGAGCCGATCAACGAATATTTCATCGACGAGAGCCGCATGTTCCAGGCCCTCACGGCCGCCTACGACCCGCTGAACTGGTTCGACTACTTCTATCAGTACGACAATCTCTGCATGGTCTCCGACATCATGGCCGACGACATCTACTGCGGCGGCAGCAACGAAGGCGACCAACCCATTCTGGTGAAGACCCACTACTACACGGCCACCGCCATCGACTGCTGCAACCAGATCTGGACGATCGCCTACTCGGGCATCAACCGCACGTGCCACGTACTGGAAAACATAGACAACGTAGCCGGCATGAGCGAAGAACGCAAGGCCCGCTACCGTGCCGAAGCCACCGTGCTAAAAGCCTACTATTACACGATTCTCTGGAAGTTCTGGGGCAACATCCCCTACTACGACCGCAACCTGGAAGCACCCTACGTCGCAGCGCAGCTCGATCATGACGAAGTGTACGAACGCATCGTAACCCGCATCGAAGAAGCCATCGGCATGGAAGCGCTCCCGATGAAGGCCGCAGGCGGCGAAGAAGGCCGCATCTCGCTGGCGATGGCCTACATGCTCTACGCCGAAGCGGTGATGTATCAGAACGACGAGACGCGCTACGAAAAAGCGCTCGGCTACATGAAAGAGATCATCGCCGGAGGCCAGTACTCGCTGATGGCCGACTATGCCTCGATCTGGCTGGAGAGCGGCGAATGGAACCCCGAGTCGATCTGGGAAGTCAACTACATCTCGGAAGGCGGCGTACGCAGCTGGGACGCACCCATCGCCACGGGCGGTACGGTCTACCCGGTTCTGATCGTAATCCCGGGCATCAAGAACGACAACACGTTCGCCGACGGC
>JAIDKM010000021.1 GCA_029051915.1 Alistipes sp.
CGGCGGGCTTGCCGGCACGGCCAACGAGTTCATCGACCGTCAGCTTATCAAGTACCTCGTACCCACGGACGCGATGGCCCAGCTGGGCGTCTACGGCGCCATTACCAAAATCGCCGTCGTCATGATGCTCTTCTACCAGATGTATCGCCTGGCGGCAGAACCGTTCTTCCTCTCCAGCTTCAAAAAGTCGGACTTCGTCGAGATGAACGCCGCCGCATTGAAATACTACGTCATGGCCTCGATGCTCATCTTCCTGGGCCTCGCTTTGTTCCGCGATCTCTTCGCGCTGATCGTCGGCCGCGACTTCCGCGAAGGAATCTATATTCTGCCCGTCGTCCTCGGCGCCAACGTCCTCGCCGGCGTGTGGCTCAACCTCTCGTTCTGGTACAAGCGCGAGGAGCGGACGTCGCTGGCGATCGTCGTTACCGGTTCGGGACTCGTCGCCATGCTTGCTTTCGGGTGCTGGTTCATCCCTATGTGGGGGTATTACGGCGCCGCATGGGCCCGGCTGGCAAGCGAAACGGCTATGGTAGCCGTCAGCTGGTGGCTCAACAGAAAATTCTTTCCGACACCTTATCCGTGGGGGCGTATCGGCGAATACGCCGTCGTGGCGTTGGGCGTCTTCTTCGTGGCGGAGTTTTTGACACGTTCCGCAGGCAATATCTTCGTGGGCCATGCGTTCAATATCTTGTTGTTCATGGGCTACGCCTTTTATCTCGTCCGCCGCGAGCGGATCGACACGAAGGCTTTGTTGCAGGCGGTTTTGAAAAGATAACAGCAAATGCGTTTCGCAGAGATCATAGGACAGGAGGAGCTGAAGCGGCATCTGGCGCAGTCGGTCGATGCCGGCCGCGTGAGCCATGCCCAGCTCTTTACCGGTGCTGCCGGCGCCGGTGCTTTGGCGTTGGCCGTGGCTTACGTGCAGTATCTGTGTTGCCGGCATCGGCACGACGGAGACTCGTGCGGCGAGTGCCCCGACTGCAAGCAGATCGGAGCGCTGGCCCATCCCGATTTCCATCTGGTTTTCCCTGTCAACAAGCAGGGCAAGAAGTCGGGCGAGGTGATGCTTAGCGATGAGTTCCTGCCCCGTTTCCGCGAGTTGTTCGCCGAGCGCCGGGGTTACTTTTCGCCGCAGGACTGGTACGACCGGCTCGATCTGGGCAAGACGCTCAAGGGAATGATTTCGGCCCGCGAAGCCGACGAAATCATCCGCAAACTCTCGTTCAAGAGCTTCGAAGCCGAGTATAAGATCATGCTCGTCTGGCTGCCCGAGGCGATGAACGAGGAGGCCGCCAACAAGATTCTCAAGATCTTGGAGGAGCCGTGGGAGAGAACGCTTTTCGTTTTGGTCTCCGAACGCCCCGACCGGTTGTTGTCCACCATCGTTTCGCGTACGCAGGAGGTCGCTGTACCTCGAATAGCACCCGAGGTGCTCGAACGTGTCGCCGTCGATAGCGGCGTCTCCGATCCGGTGCAGGCCCGCAGCATGGCGCGTCTTGCGAACGGCAGTCTGCTGGAGCTCCAGCACCTGACCGCCGGTGAGAACGACGCCTTGCGGCATGAGAATTTCGAACTCTTCTGTTCCCTGATGCGGTTGAGCTACAACGACAAGCACCTCGAACTCGTTACCTGGGCCGAGGAGGCCGCCCAACTCTCCCGCGAGCAGCAGCGGACGTTCCTGCTCGATGCCGCCCGGCTGTTGCGCGAGAGTTACATGCTCCATGCCGGCATTCCCGAGATCGGCTATCTTTGGGGCGAGGAGCTCGCTTTCTGTTCGAAGTTCGCACCTTTCGTCGATTCGCGCAACATCGAGCCCCTCATCACCCAGATCGAGTCGGCTGCGGCGCAGATCGCGCAGAACGGCAATCCGACCATCGTCTTCACCCATTTCGCCCTCGCGGTGAGCAAATTGATAAAACATCTGTAGTTCATGGCACGTGTAATTCTTCTGACCGGCGGCAACCTGGGCGACGTGAAACGAACCCTGCAGACCGCACAGCAGCTTATCAACGCCCGCGTCGGGGCCGTGCTGCGCTGTTCGCATCGTTACGAGAGCGAACCGTGGGGATTCGAGGACAGGCCCCGTTTTTCGAACCAGGCGCTCGAAGTCTCCACCGATCTCTCCGCAGTCGAGGTGCTCGATGCCGTCCAGGCGATCGAGCGGGAGCTGGGACGCAACCGCGCAGCCGAGACGCTCGAAAAAGCCCGCACCGGGATGCCTTACGTTTCGCGGCCCGTCGATATCGACATCATCTTCTACGACGACGAGGTCATCGACACCGAGCGGCTCTGCGTGCCGCATCCCCGGCTCGCCGAACGCGAATTCGCGCTGGTGCCTCTCTGCGAGATCATGCGCAGCCGCCGCCATCCCGTTTCGGGGCTCTCCGTCGGGGAGATGCTCGACGCCCTGCGGGCACAACAACTTCACGAATCATGCGAAAAGTAGGTTACATAGTCATCTTCGCCCTCTTCCTGTCAACGGTCTCTTGCTTCAAGGAGGTCGCTTTCCGGACGGATTATGTCGTCAAACCGTTGCGGCAGCTCACCTCCGACGACCGGAATCCGGAGATCATTGCCGGCGCCACGGCTTTCGTCTACGATGCCGATACCGCTTCGTGGACGGTCGCTTCCTATGAGGATGCGTTGGCCGGCATCATCACCTCCAAGGCCGATCCGTCCGTCAAGGAGAACACGCCGCTGGCCGTTTCCGAACCTTACGGGAGCGACGGATGGATCCGCTTGCCGCTCGACCGCGAGTGGCAGATGATCGTCGTCGTCGATCCCCTCGACCGGCTTTACGCCTATACGCAGCAGCAGATCGGCGAAAACCTTCCCCAGCTCACCGTCTCCGTCGTCTTCCAGCCGTGGAAAACCGGAACTTCCTACAAGAACGGCAACTGGTATTTCCGCAACGATTTCTACGTCGATCCTTCGCGGGTCGAATGTTTCGTCGAGGCCCGGGCCCAAGAGGTCGAGGAGGGCGCCGCCGAAGCGCTCCAGTCGCCCAAGATCTACGCCTACGGCGTCGACACCGCTTCCTGGTACATCGCCTCCTACGACGATGCCGTCAACGGCGTCATCACCTCCAGGTCGTCCGGGCAGACCCGCACGTCGCCCGACTTCCCGGCCTACGCCGTTCCCGACAGCGAATCGTACAGCATGGAGGTTACCTCGTCGCCCATCATGCTCGTCGTCGTCGACCGCACCCACCGCATGTACGCCTATACGGAAGCCGATGTCGATCTCGCCGGCGCCAGTCCTACGTTCTCCGTGCTTTTCCGGCCGTGGCTGGAGCAGTGGATCTCCATCGAGGAGGGATGGCGCATCGTCGACGACCTCCATGCGCCCGATTCCGACGAGGACAATCAAATACGTTCTGCCCGATGAACCGTTCTTCCCGACATACGCTCGTCGTGTTGCGCAGTGCCGTCGCGCTGCTCTTCGCCTCGGCCTTTCTGAGCCGTTGCGCGAGCATGATGGTGCCGACGGGCGGCCCCAAAGACAGCCTGCCGCCCGTGATCGTCAACATGACGCCCGACAACTTCGCCACCGACCGGCCGACGGTCAACCACCAGAAGATCTACATCGAGTTCGACGAGTACGTTCAGCTCAAAGATCAGCAGAAGGAGTTCTTCACCTCTCCGCAGATGAAGAAGAAACCCACCCTCTCCATTCGCGGCAAGGGCGTCGTCATCCAGCTGCGCGATACGTTGGAGCCCAATACGACCTACGCCTTGAACTTCGGCAGCGCCCTGCGCGACAACAACGAGGGCAATCCGCTCTACTCCATGCGCTACGTCTTCTCCACCGGCCCCGAGATCGATTCCATGATCCTCTCCGGCTACACCGCCGACGGCTACAAGGCCGACTCCGTTTCCCGGACATTCATCTGGTTCTTTCCTGCCGATTCGGTCGAGGATGTCCCCGAGTACGATTCCACGATCTTCAAGTACAAGCCTGCCGTCATCGCCCGGGCCGAGAACAACGGCATCTTCATCGCCCAGAACCTCAAGCCCATTCCTTACCGGGTCTATGCCGTTCAGGACAAGAACGACAACCAGCTCTACGAACCCGGCGCCGATCAGGTCGGATTTCTCGAAGGAACCTACAACCCCGCCGAGCTGCCCGATTTCGCCATGTGGTACGACTCCTTGCGCGGATACGTCTCCGCCGAGCCGCAGCTGTACCTGCGGATGTTCACCGACCGGGCATTCCGGCGTCAGCTGCTCTCCCAGACCGAGCGTCCCCTGCAGCACAAGGCCATGCTCTACTTCTCCGCACCCCATCCGCAGATCGACAGCATCCGCTTCGACAGCATTCCCAAGGGCGGATTCATCGTCGATCCCCAGACCGTCGGGCGCGACACGCTGGCCATCTGGTTCACCGTACCGAGCGCCGAGCTGCCCGACACCATCCGCGGGTCGGTTACGTATTTCAAGCATGATTCCGTCAACGAGTTGCAACGGGTTACCGAGCCGCTGAAGCTCTCGTGGCGGTTCATCGAGACCAAAGAGCAGGAACGCGAGCGCGAGAAGAACGAGCGCGAACGCCGCAAAGCCGAGGAGGCCGGCGAGGAGTGGGTCGAGCCCGAGAAGCCCAATCCGTTCAACGTCAAGCTCTCGCTCTCGGGCGAGGTCAACCCCGAGGAGCACCTCGTCGCCGATTTCGACTACCCCCTCGCCCGACTCGACTCCGCCGCGCTGCTGCTGACCGTTACGATGCCCGACAACTCCGTTTCGGATGTCCCCGTACATTTCGTTCGCGATACGGCCATGCTGCGACGCTGGTATGTTCGGGCTCCCTGGAAAACGGGCGGCACCTACACCCTCACCATGCCGGCCGGAACCTTCACCGACATCGCCGGATTCACGAACGACTCGATCGTCGGCAAATACACCGTACTCGACCCCGAGAAGTTCGCCGTGGTGAAGATCAACGTCCGGGCCCCTGAGGGCAGGCGCTATATCATCCAGCTGCTCGACGGCAACGGAGCGCTCAAACAGGAGCGGCGCGACGTCGTGTCGGGCCCCGTGCAGTTCAACTTCGTGCCCGCCGGCAACATCAAGTTCCGCATCATCGAGGACACCAACGGCAACGGGAAGTGGGACACGGGCGATGTCGTGCTGCGGCGTCAGCCCGAGCGGGCCGAGTTCTTCTTCAACGACTCCGGCGAGGATACTTTCTCCACCAAAGCCAACTGGGAGATCGAGTTCGAGATGGACATGTCCCGGATTTTCGCGCCCGTAACGATGCAGTCGCTCTCGCGGCTTCTCGACGAACGCGAGTTGCAGCGGCTGCGGCGCGAGGAGGAGAAGAAAGCCAAAGAGGGGCCCCAGAACAACGGCGGAAACCGGACGCCTTCGCAGCAGAGCGGAGGCATGGGCGGTTTCGGCGGCATGAGTTCTGCGGGCCGCATGTTGAATTCTATGTGATGATCGTATGAAAGTTCGGATATTTTTGGGTTCGGCGTTGCTGACGTGCTTCCTGCTTGGCGGGGTGCAGCGCGTCGTCGCGCAGCATACGTTGGGTTTCGTCGCCGGCTACGGCATGGCGAACGGCCGGCTCGACCCCAAGCAGGAGTCGCGGGCCATCTGGGGCCGCTACAGCGGCGGCCTCACGTGGCGCTACTACGGATCGCAGCGTTTCGTCGGCGGTTTCGGCGCCGATCTGGAATTCCTGCAGCAGGGGTTCTCCTATGCGGTCAACGCTTCGCAGGTCGACGAGAAGTCCGACTACCTTTATTATACGCGCCGCATCAACACCATCATGCTGCCGATCGTCTGGCAGCCTCACGTCTACCTGATGCACAACCGCGTGCGCGTCTACCTGGAAGCTGCCGCCACCTTTTCCTACCACCTCTCGTCGACCTACGAGAACGAGTGGGCCCGCGACCGGGGGCTGGAGGATTGGCAGGGCGACTATCCTTTCAAGCTCGCGCGCGACAACCGGTGGGGCTACGGATTGGCCGGCGGCGGCGGCATCGCGATTCTGATCCGGCGCTTCGAGCTCAACTTCCGCGTGCGCTACTATTTCGGCTACTCCGACATTCTGCGCAATCGCACCCGCTATGCTGGCAATACCATCGACGGCTCCGAAAATCCGTTCTGGTCTACGCCCCTGCGCTCGCCGCTCGACAACCTCAACATCAGCGTCGGCCTGAGCTATCGTTTCAACAAGGAGGGATTCCAAACCTGGAAGCCCCGTCCCAAGCGGGAGAAGACCCGCGAAGTTTTCAAATACGCTTTGTAATCGTTCGCTTCTTATGGAAAATACCCGTCAGCAGAAAATCGCCAGACAGATTCAGAAGGACGTCGCCGAGATCTTCCAGAAGGAGGGCGCCGCGATCGTCAGCGGCTTGCTCGTTACCGTTACCGCGGTGCGTATCTCGCCCGATTTCGGCTATGCCAAGATCTACGTCAGCGTCTTTCCTTTCGAGCGGAGCGAGGAGCTCATGCAGGCATTGGAGCAGAATATCCGGCTCCTTCGCCGAGCTTTGGGCCAGCGCCTGCGCAACCAGTTGAAGAACGTGCCCGAGATCCAGTTCTTCCTCGACGATTCGCTCGAATACATCGAGCATATCGATCAGGCGCTCAAAAGATAACTCTTGATTCCCATGCTCCCCCGCCTCTTCGCCCGGCGTTACCTCTTTTCGCGTGCTTCGCGGTCGGTCGTCAACCTGATTTCCGGGTTGAGCGTCGTTGCCGTGGCCGTTCCCGTCGCGGCGATGATCGTCCTGTTGTCCGTTTTCAACGGATTCGAGACGCTCATCAAGGGGAACTGTTCCGTTTTCGATGCCGATCTGACGCTCTCGCCCTGCGAAGGGCAGACGTTCGACGTCGCCGGGGTCGACAGCCTGGCGGTTTCAAGGGTGCCGGGCGTCGAGGCTTGCTCTTTCATTCTCGAACAGAGCGCTCTGCTCGAACACGGGGGACGACAGGCTACGGCTACCGTGCGAGGCGTCGACGACCGGTACGGGGAGGTCTTTCCTTTCGCAGAGACCATCTCGTCCGGAACTCCGGACGTGCGGATCGGCGATTTGGAACGGATCGTCGTCGGGCAGACGATGGCCTACATGCTGGGAATCCGGTCGCTGGCTGATGCCGACATCCATCTCTACGCCGTGCGGCGGGGATCTTTTTCGTCGTTATTGCCCGTGCAGAATTATTCGCGGCGCACGGTGCCCGTCGGCGGGGCTTTCTCCGTCGATCTGGAGAGCGAGCGCTCCCACGTGCTCGTATCGCTGCGGCTGGCCCAAGATCTCTTTTCGCTTCCCGGGCGCGCTTCGGCCCTCTCGATCCGTGTTGCGCCCGATGCCGATCTTCCGCAGGTGCGGCGGGCCGTCGCGGAGATCGCCGGCGGCAATTTCCGGGTGCAGACCCGGTCCGAAATGCGGGCTTCGTTCTATCGGATCATGACCTATGAGAAGTGGGGCATCTTCTTCATCGCTCTGCTGGTGCTCGTCGTCGCTTCGTTTTCGGTCGTCGGGGCGCTGGCCATGTTGATCGTCGACAAGCACGACGACATCCGGACGCTCGGGGCGCTCGGGGCCGACCGGATGCTCGTGCGGGCGATCTTCCGTACGGAGGGGTTGCTGATCTGCGGTCTCGGAGCTCTTTTCGGTCTCGTGCTGGGGGTTGGCGCTGCGCTTCTCCAGCAGCATTTCGGTTTGATCGAGATTCCCGCCGAAACGTTCCTCACCAAAAGTTATCCCGTCGAATTCCGTTTTTCGGATCTGCTGACCGTCGCCGCCGCATTCGCCGCCGTGGCGTTCGCGCTTTCGAATATCACCGTGCGCAGCATGATAAAAAAGATTTCATGACCATGAAACACTTCCTTCGTTCTTCTTTCTGCATGTTGGCGGCCCTGTGTGCCGCGGCGTGCGCCCACCATAAGATCATCCCCGACGAAAAGCTGGCGTTGATCTTCCACGACGCTTTTCTCGCCAATGCGTATGTCGGCAATCGCAATCTTGTCAAGGATTCGCTGAACCTCTACGAACCGATATTCGCCCGCTACGGCTATACCACCGAGGATGTCCATTATACGATCGGCAACTTCTCGAAGCGCAAGAGCGCCCGCCTGGGCGACGTCGTCGAGCGGGCCATCGCCATGCTGGAGTCCGAGGGAAAATATTACAGCCGGGAAGTCGCCGTGCTCGACACGATCGACAACGTGGCACTGCGCGCGGGGCGCCGTACGCTTCGGGCCGATTCGTTGCTCCGCGTGCGGTCGTTGGCCGATACCGCGTCGGTGAGCCTGGTTTTCGATGTCGAGCCCGGCGAATACAGCATTCAGATGAAGTATCTGATCGATTCGCTCGACCTCAATACCAAGAGTCTCCGGAGTCAGATCTGGCTCGAACGCGCCGACAGTTCCCGGGTGCAGACCTACTCCGTTACCCTGCGGCGCCACCACGAAGGAACCCTCTCCCGCAAGCTCACGGCCGATTCCACCCATCGGCGCCTGCGCGTTCACTTGCTGACTTTCTCCGATACGCCCCGGCGCCCTTCGTTCACCGTGCGCGATCTCAAGGTCGAATATACGCCTCAGAAGCGTGCGGCGGTCGAGCGCTTCTACGAGCAGCAGCTCAACATCCGCATTTTCGCCGACGAGTTTTTCGATGTCGCCAAGAAAGATAGCCTCTAACCTGCTCTGGACTCCGCAGGGAGTGATCCGGCATCCGCTCGTCGAAGTTGCGCCCGACGGGCGCGTGCTCTCCGTCGCATCGTGTTCCGATCCCGATCGAATTCCGTTCGTCGAGTTCCGCGCCGGTTTGCTCGTGCCCGGTTTTCCGGAGGATTTCCGCGCGGCATTCCGGTCGTTGCCCGATGACCGTCCGCTCTCCGAGTCGCTGCCTGCGCTTCTCGCTCCCGGCCACGGCGTCCTCGTCGTGATTTCCGGCCTCGACTACGGCTCGCTGCGGCTTACTCCGGCCGCGAGGATCGAAAAGATTGTGTAGCCGCCTTTCTCTAATAGCCTTTCATGGGCAGATGTTCCTCCACCGTGCGGCGCAGGTGTTTGTTGTCCAGATGGGTGTAGATCTCGGTAGTGATGATGCTTTCATGTCCCAGCATCTCCTGCACCTGGCGGATGCTCGCACCGCCTTCGAGCAGGTGCGTGGCGAAAGAGTGGCGGAACGTGTGGGGACTGATCTGCTTGTCGATACCGGCCTTCAGCGTCGCCTGTTTGATGATCGTAAAGATCATCACGCGCGTCAGTTTTCCGCCACGGTTGTTCAGGAAGACCGCCTCTTCGTTTTTGCACTTCTCCGCCATTTCGCGGCGGTCGTCCAGCCAGTGCTGGATCTTCCGGCGGGCCGCCGTGCTTACGGGCACCAGCCGCTGCTTGTCGCCCTTGCCGATCACCCGGATGTAACCCTCGCCGAAGAAGAGATCCGACAGCCGCAGCGAGGTGAGTTCCGAGACCCGCAGGCCGCATGAATAGAGCACTTCCAGCATCGCGCTGTCGCGCCGTCCTTTGGGAGTCGAGGTATCGATCGTCGCGATGATGCGGTCGATCTCTTCGGTGGTCAGGATGTCGGGCAGCTGGCGCCCGAATTTGGGCGTCTCGATGAATTCGGCCGGCGAGCTTTCGATCTTCTCCTCCAGCAGCAGGAAGTTGTAGAAACTGCGGATGCCGCTCAGGTTGCGGGCCTGCGAGGTCTTCTCGCGGCCGCGTTCGTAGAGCCGCTCCATGTAACGTTCGATCATTTCGCGCTCGACCTTGCGGGGCGGCAAATCCCATTGGCGCAGGATGAAGTGGGCGAATTGCCGCAGATCGCGCATGTACGACTCCACGGTATTCGCCGAGAGTCGTTTTTCCAGCTTGATGTAGGTACGGTAGCGGCGTCCCGCGTCTTCCCATTTTTTCGTGTTTTCGGCCATCGGTCGGGTTGGGTTATTCCGGGATTATCGTTAACTTTGTCCGGCGCAAAGTTATAAAATATTTACATAATGCAACCGCTTTTTTGCGGAGCCGGCGCCCGAATTTTCCACTTCGAAGATAAGATACGAACCAATACAAGAGTATATCGCATGGATTTCGTTGCATTGAATATTCCGGTCGCCGACGAGGTGCAGGCCGAGATCTTCACCGCCTATCTGGCCGATTTCCCGTTCGAGAGTTTCGAGACCGGGGACGGCATGCTCAAAGCCTATATCCCGCAGGAGCGGCTGGCCGACTGCAAGCAGGAGGTCGACGCGCTGCTGGCCGGGCAGGGGGTTGCCGGACGCTATATCTCCATCGAGGCGCAGAACTGGAACGCCCTCTGGGAGCAGAATTTCCCGGCCACCGACGTCGAGGGACGCCTGCGCATCCGGGCGCCTTTCCACGAGCCGGCACCCGCAGGGACGATGGAGATCGTCGTCATGCCCAAGATGTCGTTCGGTACAGGACAGCATGCGACTACCTGGTTGATGGCCCGGGCCGTGCTCGATTTGGGTGTCGCCGGACGCCGCGGTCTCGACATGGGCAGCGGAACGGGCGTGCTCTCGATCGTCGCCGCCAAATGCGGTGCCGCGCACCTCGATGCCGTTGACATCGACGACTGGGCCGATGCCAACTGCCGTGAGAACGTTGCGGCCAACGGCGTCGCAGACCGCGTCGAGCCGCTGTTGGGCGACGTGGCGCGGATCGTCGGCCGCACTTATGATTTCATCCTCGCCAACATCAACCGCAACATCTTGCAGCGCGACATGAAGTCTTACGCCGCGGCGCTGGTGCCGGGCGGCGACCTGTTGATGAGCGGCTTCCTCGAAGCCGATACCGAGGCGGTCGTCGCGGCTGCCGGTGCCGAGGGGCTCCAGCCGGTCGCTACCGCTTCGCGCGACGGCTGGGTGATGCTGCACGTGCGCAAATCGTGAAATCGTACAAGGGGCGGGGAGTCGTTCTCCATACGCTCAAATACGGCGATTCGTCGATGGTCGCCTATCTGCTGACCGACGTCGGCGGGCGGCGCAGCTTCATGGTGCAGGGCGTCCGCAGCCGTTCGGGCCGCGGCTCGAAGCTGGCCGTGTTCCAGCCCATGTTTCCCGTCGAATTCGAGGGGCTGGAGTCGTCGAAGCAGCAGATGCACCGTTTCAAGGAGATCCGCACCGCTTTTGTGTTGCAGAGCCTGCCGTTCGACGTCCGCAAGTCGACGATCTCCCTTTTCATGGCCGAGGTGCTCTACCGCCTCGTTCGTGAGAGCGAACCCAACGAAGCGTTGTTCGACTTCGTCTGGGGTTCGGTCGGGGCGCTCGATGCCATGCAGGAGGGGATCGCCAATTTCCACCTTTGGTTCCTTGCCAACCTGAGCCGCTTTCTGGGCTTCTGTCCCGGCAACGAATATGTGCCCGGCGCCTGGTTCGACATTCGCGAAGGTTTGTTCACGCCCGTGCAGCCGGCCCACACCGATGTCATGACGCGCGAATGCGCCGCCATTCTGCGCGACCTGCTGGAGTGCGACGTGCGCCTGCTGGCCGAAATCGGGCTCAACCGCTCGCAGCGCGTCGGATTCCTCAACGCCATGCTCGTCTACTTCGGCTACCACCTCGACGCCATCAGCGCCGTGCAGTCGGTGCGGATCTTGAAAGAGGTGTTCTGAAAGAGTATTTTACGTATTTTCGCGTATCTTTTTTTCGGGGATAGTTGCGACCTTTGCCGTACTATAAACTCCTTAATATATGAAGAAACTTTTTCTCTCCGCATTCCTGCTCCTCGGCGGTGCCGCCTTCGCGCAGGCTCCCTCCGGTGCCGAAACGGCCGAACAATCCGGGACGACCCCGACTCTCGAATCGCGGCTCGACGAGATCGAAACCAAGATGACCACCTGGCAGAAGATCGTCGCCGGTCTGCCCAAATTATCGGGCTACGTGCAGGCCGGGTATCAGTACACCGACAATTCGTCGGCTTTCTTCCTCAAGCGCGTGCGTCTCTCGCTCGCCGGCGACATCGTGGCCAAGAAGCTCGACTACAAAATCCAGTTCGAGTTCTGCAAGCCGCAGCTGGTCGACGCCTACATCCAGTACAAGCCCCTGCAGCAGCTCAACATCAAACTCGGACAGTACAAAGTGCCTTTCTCGATCGATAATACCGAGTATGTTCCCACCAAACTGGAACTTATCGAATATCCGCTCGTGCTGCGCAAGATGATGGGCTTCGGCGAGGATCTCTGCGGCATTTCGGCTACCGGACGCGATCTGGGCGCCACGTTGTTCGGCGGCTTCCTCAAGCGCGACGGGTACCACATCATCAACTACGATCTGGGCGTCTTCAACGGCGAGGGAATCAACACTTCGGATAAGAACAAGTCGAAGGATCTCGCGGCCCGACTGACGATCAAGCCCGTCAAGGGCCTGATGATCTCCGGTTCCTACTATTGGGGCGAGTACGGCGCTTCGTACCTCAAGCGCGAACGTTATGCTTTCGGTGCCTGCTACGACCGCGGCCCTGTCGTCGTGCGCGGCGAGTGGATCGGCGGCACGACGGGCGTCTCTTCCGCGGCCGACTTCGACAGCAACGGCTGGTATGTGCTGGCCGGCTGGCGCGCGCCCCACAACCTGATGCCCGTCGCCCGTTTCGAGACCTTCACCGAGAACCAGGCGGCCGCCTCCGCCCTGCGGCAGACCAACTACACCGTCGGCCTTCTGTGGGCGCCCGTCAAATATCTGCGCTGTCAGCTCAACTACACCTACGAGGATTATGGCTCGGCCTACGATCTTTCGGGCCGCAATGTCGTCGCCGTCATGTTCACCGGCGTGTTCTAATCCTGCTTCGCAAAAGCTCAATCGACAATCCGTAAACAGTCAATATTTCCATGAAAAATCTTCTTGAAAAACTCCGAACCGAGGATTGGGTCGTCGTCTGGATGTCCATTCCGCTGTTGCTGCTGGCGATCTTCATTCCGAAAGAGCTGCCCAGCGTACCGGCTACGTTGATCGGCAGCGTCGCGTGGTACAACATCGCGCTGCTCTTTCTGATTTGTCTGGCCGTGCTCTACGTCGGCACGCTTCTGCTGCGGCGCCCCATGAAGGGTTTGTTGCCGTCGTTCGTCGTGGTCTTCGCCATTTCGCTCCTGGCGCAGGTCGTCGCCAAGATTCCGCAGGTGTCGTACTACGGCTTCGAGTCGGTCTTCTTTTCGGTCGTCTTCGGTCTTCTGATCCGCAACTTGTGGCATGTGCCCGAATGGATGAAACCCGCCGTGCAGGGCGAGTTCTACATTAAGATCGGCGTCGTGTGCCTGGGTGCCACGATCTTGTTTTCCGACGTCATGAAGTCGGGTGTTTTCGGTCTGGTGCAGGCCATTCTCGTGGTGGCGATCGTCTGGTTCTTCGCTTTCTGGCTCTCGCGCCGCATGAAGGTCGACGAGCGCACCGCCATGATTCTCTCGTCGGGCGTCTCGATCTGCGGCGTCTCTGCCTGCATCACGGCGGCCCGCGTGGCCGGCGGCGATGACAAGAAACTCTCGTACATCGTCTCGCTCGTTTTGATCGTCGTCGTGCCGATGATCTACCTGATGCCGTGGCTCGCCCGTACCGTACTGCCGATGATCTTCGATGATCCGCAGACTCTGCAGGAGGTGGCCGGCGCCTGGATCGGCGGCACGATCGACACCACGTCGGGCGTCGCCGCGTCGAGTACCATCGTCGGCGAGGTCGCCAACCAGCATGCCGTCATCATCAAGGCGGCGCAGAACGTGCTGATCGGCGTCGTGGCGTTCTTCATCGCGCTCTACCTCTCCGCCCGCGGCGGGCAGGGCGGCAGCGGACGTCCGTCGCTGGGCATCGTCTGGGAGAAGTTCCCCAAGTTCATCCTCGGATTCGTCGCGGCATCGCTCGTCTTACGCGTTTGCCAGTCGGGAGGCGCTTTTATCCCTGAAAAGGGCAAGCTCGTCGAGCCGGGCGTCGCCAAAATGTTCTCCACGGTCTTCTTCTCGCTGGCGTTCGTCTGCATCGGTCTCGATACGCGCCTCAAGGATATCATTTCGAAAGAGAACCGCAATGCCTTGTGGGCATTCCTCGGCGCACAGGTCTTCAACATCGTCGTAACGCTCGTTGTCGCCTGTCTGCTGTTCGGAGTGCTGAAGCCGATGTTCTGAGAATAAACGATAAAAGGCCTTTCGGCCTTTTATCGTTTGAAAAAATAGCTTTTCTGTCTGCGTTTCTCCTCCTGCGAGCGGGCGACGTAGACTTTTTCGTGCGTATAGGGGTTTTCGCCCGTGTAGAACATCACCGACGAGAGGGTCATCGGCGTGGGCGTGAGATCCTGCACCTGCTCCAGCGTGAAGTGCAGCTTGCCGAGCACCTTTTCCGAGAGCGAGCGCATGTCGCGTTCGGTGCATCCCGGGTGCGAGGAGATGAAGTAGGGAATCAGCTGGTAGGGCAATGCTTCCTGCCTGCAGATGCGGCGGAAATCGGCGTTCAGCCGTTCGAACATCGCGAACGGCGGCTTGCGCATCAGCTTCAGCACGGCGTCTTCCGTGTGCTCGGGCGCCACCTTCAGTCGGCCCGACGTGTGGTACTTCAGCACCGTCTCCAGGTAGAGCGAATCGTCGAACAGGTCGTAGCGGATACCGCTGCCAATGAAGGCTTTCTTGACGCCTTTCACTGCCCGTATCTTGGCGTAGAGATCCAGCAGCGGCCGGTGGTCGTCGTCCAGGTTGGGACACTTCTTCGGGTGGAGGCACGAGGGCCGGCGGCATTTGCGGCACAGCTCGCGGTCGCGGCCGCCCATGCGGTACATGTTGGCCGAGGGAGCTCCGATGTCGGATAGGTAGCCCTTGAATCCGGGCATCTTCGCGATCCGCTCCACCTCGGCGAGGATCGAACGCTCGCTCCGCGAGTTGATGAACTTGCCCTGATGGGCCGAAATCGTACAGAACGAGCAGCCTCCGAAGCAGCCCCGGTGGATGTTGACCGAGTGTTTGATCATCTCCCACGCCGGAATGTCGCCCTTGCCTGCATAGCGCGGATGGGGCGCCCGTTCATAGGGCAGGTCGCACGAACGGTCGAGTTCTTCGGTCGTCAGCGTCGTGTTGGGCGGCGTAACCACCACATAGCGGTCGCCGACACGCTC
>JAIDKM010000210.1 GCA_029051915.1 Alistipes sp.
GAATATCCCGGGCACGACGAGGGTTTCCTGCCCCAGCTGCGCTCGCGGATCGTTTCGCGGCAGTCGCTCAATGCCCTGGCCGTGCATCTCGGGCTCGACCGTCAGGTGATCTCCAACGGCGGGGTGTCGATCATTCAGAAACATATCTATGGCGATGCGTTCGAGGCCATGATGGGCGCCATCTACCTCGATCAAGGGTATGAATTCGTCAATCGGCTCTTGATCAACGATATCTATGCCCGTTATCTCGATCTCGACGAGATTACTTCCTCCGAGACCGATTACAAAAGCCGGTTGATCGAATGGTGCCAGAAGCATCGGCGTCAGATCGTCTTCAGAACCGAGCACGACAAGGGCTATGCCGCCAACCATCCGGTGTTTTATGCTACGGTGCTGGTCGACGGCCTCGAAGTGGGCCACGGCTCCGGCGACTCCAAGAAGGAGGCCGAGCAGCAGGCCGCTTACTCCGTCGCCGAGTACATGAGCGACGAGCAGTGCGCGTCGCTGCTCGATCGGGTAGATCGGCTTATCGATTGACCGGGCCGTGAAAAATATCCATGACAAACTGGCGGCGCGCGGCGCCCGATCGTTGTCCGACAGGGAGTTGCTCGCCTTGTTGGTCGACGACCTCCAGTTGGCCGATACCTTGTTGGAGAGTGCGGGCGGTTCGTTGTCCCGGCTTGCTTGCGAGGAGCTGCCTCGCTTGCGGATGATGGGCGGACTGGGGTTGCAGCGTGCCCGGTCGCTGGTCGCGGCGGCTGAATTCGGTCGCCGAGTCTCGGTATCGCAGGCGCAGGCGATCGAGCGGATGGGTAAAACCGAGGATGTCGTCCGCTTCTTCCGGCCCCAGCTTGAAGTGCTCGATTACGAGGAGTGCTGGGCGGTCTACTTGTCGGCGACGAATCGGATTCTGGAGCATCGGCGTGTCAGCCAGGGTGGCGTGGCCGCGACGATCGTGGATCACCGGCTGATCGTCAAACGGGCGCTGGAGCTGCTGGCCATGCGCCTGGTTCTCATTCATAACCATCCTTCGGGAACTGCCGAACCCAGCGAGGGCGACCGCTTGCTCACCGAGCGGCTTTCGAAAGCGGCGGGACTCTTCGATATCCGCCTGGTCGACCATGTCATCATCGCCCGGGACGGACATTTCTCGTTCCATACAGCCGGTTTGTTGTAGATCGGCGGGCTCGACATCAGCTCCTCCCTCTTCTCAGTCTTCCCCCCCCCGGTCTGAAGTCCGGGTCGGCTTACCAGACGATCGGTTCCTTGCCGACCGAGCGGAGGTATTCGTTCGCGCGGGAGAAATGGCGGCAGCCGAAGAATCCGCGGTAGACCGAGAGCGGCGACGGGTGTACGGCTTTCAGAATGCAGTTGCGCTGCGGATCGGCGATCGCGCCCTTACGCTGGGCGTAGCTGCCCCAGAGCATGTAGACGATTCCTTCCTTGCGTTCGTTGATAGCCCGTACCACCGCATCCGTAAAGGTCTCCCAGCCGTGTCCTGCGTGCGATGCCGCTTCGTGAGCCCGCACCGTCAGCACCGCGTTCAGCAGCAGCACCCCCTGCTCGGCCCAGCGGTCGAGGTTGCCCGTTCGGGGCACCGGCGTTCCCGTGTCGTCCGACACCTCCTTGAAGATATTTTGCAGCGAAGGCGGAAAGGGCACTCCGTCGCCCACCGAGAAGCAGAGTCCGTTCGCCTGCCCGGGCCCGTGGTAGGGATCCTGCCCGATGATGACTACCTTGAGCTTGTCGAAAGGGCATTTGTCGAAAGCCCGGAAAATGTTGCTGCCCCGCGGGAAGATGCGGCGGGTGGAGTATTCCTGGCGGACGAACGCCGTCAGGTCGGCAAAATAGGGCTTCTCGAATTCGGGCGCCAGCAGGTTTTTCCAGTCGGCGGCAATCTTCACATCCATGTCCGGAAGGGTTGATTAAATTTTGGTAAATGTAATGAAAAGTTCGTGAAATCCTCTTATCTTTGTAGAGGAATCTTAATTTAGGACTATGAAAAAAACTCTCCTGTGGTTGGGCGTATGCCTCCTGAGCGCATGCTGCCCCCGGTCGGGTTGCGAGCAGCCCGAAATACGCAATGTGATCTATATGATCGGCGACGGCATGGGCCTCGCGCAGGTTTCGATGCTGCAGATCGCCGAGGACTACCGGCCTACGGCCTTCGATCGTGCCGAGCATATCGCACTTATCACGACCCGGTCGGCCAATAACCGTGTTACCGACTCCGCAGCTGCGGGTACGGCGCTCAGTAGCGGTGCCAAGACCAACAACTCTTGCCTGGGGCTCGATCCTTCCGGGCAGCGGCTCGTGCCGATGACCGAGTGCGCGCAGGCGCAGGGCATGCGCACCGGCGTGGTGGTTACCTGCTACCTTCAGCATGCTACGCCCGGGGCATTCTACGCCCATGTTCCCCACCGCGACGATATAGCCGACATCACGTGCGACATGGTGGCCAGCGACATCGATCTTCTGATCGGCGGCGGCCGCAAGGCATTGAGCGATTCGCTGCCCGAGGGCGGTACGCATTTCGATGCGTTCCGGGCCAAAGGGTACCGGGTTGCGCTGGAGCCGGCGCAGATCGACACCTTGTCGGGTCTTCCGCTCGTGGCGGCCGTGGCCGACAAGCACCTGCCTGCCGCCGCCGAGCGCGGCGACTACCTCCCGCGGGCGACGCGCAAGGCCCTGGAGCTGCTCTCGGCCGACAACGACAAGGGTTTCTTCCTGATGGTCGAGGGTTCGCAGATCGACATGTTCTGCCACGGAAACGATGCTCCCCGGGTACTTGACGAGATGCGCGATTTCGAGCAGGCCGTCGCCGCTGCGATGGACTTCGCCGATGCGCATCCCGGGACGCTGGTCGTCGTTACGGCCGATCATGAGACGGGCGGTCTTTCGCTGCCCAGCGGCAATGCCGATTTCACGCTGCCCGAGTCGGGTGTGGAATCGCGTTTCTCGACGGGCGGGCATTCGGCTTGCGTCGTTCCTGTCTATCTTTATGGTACGGGTTCCGACCGGATTCACGGATTCATGGACAACACCGACCTGGCCAATCAGCTGAAGCGGATCATCTCGAAAGAGCGTTAGAGATCTCTCCTCTCTATAACAAATGGCGCCGGAATATTCCGGCGCCATTTGTTATTCGTTCTTGCTGGTTGTCGGTGCCTCTGCCGGATCGAGCCGGAAGTCGACGGGCATCGTATATTTTATCCGCACGGCTTCGCCGGACTTGTCGCGTCCCGGACTCCATGCGCCGGCCGGCACGGTGCCGAGGACCCGGAGCGCTTCGTCCGTCAGCAGCCGGTCGGGAGATGCCAGCACGTCGACCGGCCCCATCGAACCGTCGCATTCGATGATGAAGGTTACTACGATGCGTCCCTGAATGCCGTGCTTCTTTGCCTCTTCGGGATAGCTCAGGTGGCCCTGAACCCATGCGCGGAAAGAACTCAGATCACCGCCCTGGAACTTCGGCATCGTTTGAGTGAGGAGGAACGGTTCGTTCTTATCCTGTGCCTTTTCTTGGGCCGGAATGATCTGGAAATCTACCGGGATTATGTAGCGAACCCGTACCGCCTGGCCGTTCTGCATGCCGGGCGTCCAGCTGCCGGCCGGCACCGTACCGAGGATTCGGAGCGCTTCGTCCGTCAGCAGTCGGTCGGGGCTCTGCATTACGTTGACCGGCCCCATCGAACCGTCGCATTCGATGATGAACGACAGAACGACACGGCCTTCGATGCCCCGGTTCATGGCTTCTTGAGGATA
>JAIDKM010000211.1:0-2506 GCA_029051915.1 Alistipes sp.
ATTCCCAGCATCTTCATCGGCTTCCGCATGGTGCGGGTTTCGATCTTCGAGGCCGCCGCCGACAAGTATGTGGGGCAGGTCTTCCAGTTCCCGCAGACACGGGTCATCGAGGCTTCCCGGCAGTATGCCCGGCGCGGCGAGCCGTCGCACATCGAGCTGCTGCTTGTCGGCGAGCCGCTCAGCGACGAGATGATCGAAAACGCCCGGGCCCAGCTGAGCGGCTTCGGACTCAAGAACACCGAGCTGATCGTGCGGCAGGCCGCATCGTCGGACAAGATCGACGTGGCGTCGTTGCAGCAGAGCTATGCCGAGTTGCTCGACGAGAAGAACCGGCGAATCGAGCGCATGAATTCGCAACTTGCCCGATATCGGGTTACCAACGTCGAGGTCGATGACATTTCGCGCGAGGTGGGCACCATGATGCCCGATATCGAGGCCATTTCGTTGATGAAGGGCATCACTTTCGAGGTCGACGGCACTCCGCGCGACACGACGCTCGTGTGCGTGGTTACCCTTTCCGATCCGGCGGCTCCGATCGACCGCGAAACCTTGTCGCGGTGGCTGCGGATCCGCACGAAGGTCGATAATGTCAAACTTTTCGTCGAACCCTGACACCTTCTGCCGCATGGAAACACCCAAGTTGAATCTGTTGCAGCGTCTCCGGCTGGAGAGCTTGTGGGGCGGCATGCGTCTGTTCGCCGTCATGCCTTACTGGTTCAAGTACCGCATCGCCGGGAGCTTCCTCTTTTTCCTGCTTTGTTACGTGTTGCGTTACAGATCGAAGGTCGTGCGAACCAACCTGCGCAATTCGTTTCCCGAAAAGAGCGAACGGGAGCTGCGAACGATCCGCCGACGATTCTATCGCACGCTGGCCGAAATTTTCGTCGATACCGTCGACCTGGCCCATTGCAGCCGCCGCAAGGCTCGCAGGATGTTGGTCATCGAGGGGTTCGAGGAGCATCGGGAGCGTGTGTTGGGCCGCGACTGGATCGCCATGCTGGCCCACTTCGGGTGCTGGGAGTATTGTTCTTTCTGGGGGCTTTACGAGCCGACGCAGAAGGTCGTGGCGGTCTATCATCCGTTGCATGACCCCGTCATGGAGTGCCTTTACCTGCGGTTGCGCAACTCTTCCTATGCCACGACGGTTGCTATGAAGGAGTGCGTGCGTTTCTATCTCCGCCACCGCGAAACCGGTTTCGAGGGCAAGCATATGGGGCTGGGGCTGATCGCCGATCAGAATCCGCCCCGGCGTCCCAACAGCCACTGGTTCTCGTTTCTCAACCAGGATACGATCTTCTTCGACGGCGGCGAGAAGCTGGCCCTCAAGTTCCGCCTGCCCGTCTATTTCACCCGCATGGAGCGCCTGGGGCCGGGACGTTACCGCATGTCGTTCGAGATGATCTACGACGGCGTGGAGGAGGTCGCCGAGAACGAGATTACCGAGCGTTACGTGCGGCATCTGGAAGCGATGATCCGCGAACGGCCCGAACTTTGGATGTGGTCGCATCGCCGCTGGAAGCATAAACGCTGAACGATCGTGCCGCTTACCAAAATCGTCATACTCAACTGGAACGGCGTCGCCCACCTGCGGCGCTATCTGCCGGGCGTCGTCGCGGCGGCGCCTGCGGGCGTCGGTGTGGTCGTTGCCGACAACGGATCGTCGGACGGCTCGGTGGAGGTGCTGCGGCGCGAATTCCCTTCGGTGGAGGTACTGACGCTGGATCGCAACTACGGCTTCGCCGGGGGCTACAACCGGGCTCTGAAGCAGATCGAGGCCGATTATTACGTGTTGCTCAATTCCGATGTCGATACGCCTGCCGGGTGGCTCGAACCGTTGATCGATTGCCTCGACCGCAACCCCGACGTTACGGCCGTCGCACCCAAATTGCGGGCCGATACCGACCGGGAGCGTTTCGAGTATGCCGGGGCTGCGGGCGGTTATATCGATTTCTTGGGTTATCCTTTTTGCCGGGGCCGGATGTTGCGGACGGTCGAGCTCGACCGGGGACAATATGACGACGAGCGCGATGTCTTCTGGGTCAGCGGCGCTGCGTTCTGCTGCCGGGCCAGGGTATTTCATGAACTGGGAGGCTTCGACGACGATTTTTTCGCCCACATGGAGGAGATCGATCTTTGCTGGCGGATGCAGCTGGCGGGTTACCGCGTGCGGATCGTGCCGCAGAGTGCCGTCTATCATTTGGGCGGAGGAACCCTCGCGGCCGATTCTCCGAACAAAGTTTTCTTCAATCATCGCAACAATCTCGCGATGCTCCATAAATGCGCCGCTCCGGGCCAGCGGATCGTCGTCGCTGTCGTGCGTCCGATCCTCGACTTGGTAGCTGCCGCATCTTATCTGGTGCAGGGCCGGGTCGGCTGTTTCTGCGCCGTTTTCCGGGCCTGGCGCGATTTTCTTGGATGGCATCGCTCGCTCGCCCGGAAGCGACGGGTGATCCGGAGTGCTCGGCGTTGCGAGGCCCGGCACATCTATCGAGGGTCGCTGCTCCTG
>JAIDKM010000211.1:2516-6351 GCA_029051915.1 Alistipes sp.
CTATCTCCTCGGCCGTCGGACGTTCGGCGGGATGATGAAATAAAAAAACCGCCGCTACGCTGACGTAACGACGGTTTCGGTCTTATTCTCAGTTTCTTATTTGTTGATCTTGGCCCACGAATCCTTGAGCGTTACCGTGCGGTTGAATACCGGATGTTCGGGCGTCGTGTCCGTGTCGGGGCAGAAGTAGCCCACACGCTCGAACTGCACGGCCTGTCCTACCGGAATCTCGCGCAGCGAGGGTTCCAGGTATCCCGTTACCTTGACCATCGATTCGGGGTTGAGGTTGTCTTCCCACGTCTTCCCCTCCTCCACGTCGTCCGGGTTCTCCTTGATAAAAAGCGGGTTGAACAAGCGGATTTCGGCTTCCACGGCATCCTTGACCGACACCCAGTGGATCACGCCCTTGACGCGGCGGCCGTCGCTCGACGAGCCGTCGCCCGACATCGGATCGTATGTGCAGCGAAGTTCGACGATGTTGCCTGCAGCGTCCTTGACGACCTCCTCGCACTTGATGAGGTACGAGTAGCGCAGGCGTACCTCGCCGCCCGGCTGCAGGCGGAAGAACTTTTTCGGGGGATTTTCCATGAAGTCGTCGCGCTCGATGTAGATTTCGCGCGAGAACGGCACCTTGCGCGTGCCGGCCGCTTCGTTCTCGGGATTGTTGATCGCTTCGAAAAGCTCGGTCTTGCCCTCGTCGTAGTTGGTGATGACCACCTTCAGCGGGTTGAGCACGGCCATGCGGCGCTCGGCGACCTTGTTCAGGTCTTCGCGCACGCAGTATTCCAGCTTGCCCAGGTCGATCACGTTATCGCGCTTGGCCACGCCGACCATCTCGGCGAAGTTGCGCACCGAGGCCGGGGTATAGCCCTTGCGGCGCAGGGCGCAGATCGTCGGCATGCGGGGATCGTCCCAGCCCATCACGGCGCCTTCCTGCACGAGTTTCAGCAGCTTGCGCTTCGACATCATCGTGTAGGTAAGGTTCAGCCGCGCGAATTCATACTGGTGCGAGGGGTAGATCTCCAGCGCCTGGATGAACCAGTCGTAGAGCGGACGGTGCACGTCGAACTCCAGCGTGCAGATCGAGTGGGTGATCTGCTCGATCGAGTCGCTCTGGCCGTGGGCGTAGTCGTACATCGGGTAGATGCACCATTTGTTGCCCGTGCGGTGGTGTTCGGCGTGGATGATGCGGTACATGATCGGGTCGCGGAAGAGCATGTTGGGATGCGCCATGTCGATCTTGGCGCGCAGCACCTTCGAACCGTCGGGGAATTCGCCGTTCTTCATTCGCACGAACAGGTCGAGGTTCTCCTTCACCGTGCGGTTGCGCCAGGGCGACTCCTTGCCCGGGACGGAGACCGTGCCGCGGTTCTCGCGGATCTCCTCCTGCGTCTGGTCGTCGACGTAGGCCAGTCCCTTGCGGATCATTTCGAGGGCCCATTCGTAGAGCTGGTCGAAGTAGTCCGAAGCGTAACGTTCGACGGCCCAGTCGAAGCCGAGCCATCGGATGTCGCGCTTGATCGAATCGACGTACTCCACATCCTCCTTCACCGGGTTGGTGTCGTCGAAGCGCAGGTTGCACTTGCCTCCGTACTTCTTGGCCAGGCCGAAGTTGATGCAGATGCTCTTCGCATGGCCGATATGCAGATAGCCGTTGGGTTCGGGCGGAAACCGGGTCTGTACGCGTTTCTCGCCTTTGGCGATCGATTCTTCGATGATCTCTTCGAGGAAGTTCAGCGACTTCTCCCGGATTTCGGTGTTTTCTGCTGCCATTATCTTAAGTTGTTCTTTTTGGTCCCTATGTTGAAAAGTCTTTCGAGGTCTACCGAGAGTTGCACCACTTGCTGCGTGCCCATCGCCGTGCCGTCGCAGTGGAACACCATGCCGGCTTCGACACCCAGCGTGCCTTTGAAGAAAGTGCGTTCGTAACCCACCCACGTGCGGTTGTAAACATGTTTGTTCGTCGCATAGAAACTCTCGCCCGCATAGAGTCCCTCCTGTGCGTAGGTCAACCCCGCTCCGGGATCGGATACGTAGTTGCGCAGAGGCTGGAGGTTCTCTCCTAGGTAGAGGTTGTTTTCGATCTTGACGCCCCATTTACGGATCGCGATGTCCAGCCGGCCGCCGCAGGGCGTCCGCCACGCGTTATCTACGCTGCGGCCGCGTTGGGGCGCGAAGAGGAAGTTGGTCCGGACGTCGAAGTCGAAAAAGGCCGAGAACTCCCAGCCGGCGTAGGGCTCGAGCAGGAGGTTGTCCGTTACGTTCTTATTGCCTTCGCGGCCGGCGAAGTGGAACACCGAGAGGGCATAGCCGAAGTAGAACCCTTTGTCCGTAGAGTAACGGCCGGCCGAGAGGATGCGGAACTTCTCGCGCGAAGCCTGCGAGTACATACCCTCCCAGTCCAGTGCCAGCTCGACGTAGGTCTTGGGCCGCGACGTGGAAACATAGCGTCCCAGGAATCCCGAAAGCCGGTTGTGGTAGAATGTCGTGGAGTCGCTGAAAAAGGCCGTCGAGTAGTCGCCCGCCAGCTCCTTGCGATCGAAGATGCCGGCGGCGGCGCGGACGTTCTTCGTTTCGAACCGGTAGTAGAATATCGGCCGGACGTCCGACAGGAACCGGTTCTTTTCGCCGAAGTTCTGCAGCAACTCGACGCCGACGATCAGCCGGTTTTTCTCCTGCCACTCTACGCCGATGCAGGGTGTCAGGCGAGCGCTGAAGAGGGTCTGGGGCTCGCCGAATTCGTTGGCGGCGTATTCGCGGTTGTCGAACCGGGTAACGAAATCGGTGCCTGCGATCAGTTCCTGCGCGTATGTTGTCGTCGCACCTGCCAGGCAGAGCAGCAGCAGGGCGATCTTTTTCAGGGTCATTTCTGCGGGTGGGTTTTGATCGCCCAAAAATAGATAAAATATTTTTTATTTGTTACTTTTGGCCCCGAAAACAGAGTGCAAGAAACCGTTATGCGTAAAATAACCAACGAGGAGCTGGGCCGTCCGACCCCCGAGGAGTATGCCGTGATGGCCAAAATGCCCGTTACCGTGGTGCTCGACAACGTGCGTTCGGCGCAGAACGTCGGAGCCTTTTTCCGGACGGGCGACGCCTTTGCCGTCGAGCATGTCGCCTTGTGCGGCATTACGGCGACGCCTCCGGCCCGCGAGATCCATAAGACGGCGCTCGGCGCCGAGCTGACCGTGCCGTGGAGCTACCATGCCTCGACTCGGGAGTGCGTCGACCGCTTTCGGGCCGAGGGCTACGAAGTCTGGGCCGTCGAGCAGGTCGAGGGATCGGTGTCGCTCGACCGCTTCGTCCCCCGGCCGGGAACGCGTTACGCCCTCGTCTTCGGCAACGAGGTGGAAGGCGTGCAGCAGGAGGTCGTCGACCGGTGCCACGGTGCCATCGAGATTCCGCAGGCCGGCGTCAAACACTCGATCAACGTTTCGGTCTCGGGCGGCGTGGTGCTGTGGCGATTCTTCGAGGAATTGAGCAGGAAGTGATTTTAATTTTTCATTCTTGATTTTTAATTCTATTTTTGCCGCCGATTCAGTAATCTAACTCGAACAAAATGTCAGTAGAAAGTACAGTGAGAGCCGTAACGACCTATCGTCTTACGGAGATGAAACAGCGGGGCGAGAAGATCGCCATGCTTACTTCTTACGATTATTCGATGGCCAAGATCGTCGATGCCGCAGGTATCGACGTCATTCTGGTGGGCGACTCGGCCGCCAACGTCATGGCCGGTTATGAAACGACCCTTCCCATCACGCTCGATATGATGATCTATCACGCCCGTTCCGTCGTTCGGGCCGTCGTTCGGGCGCTGGTCGTCGTCGACCTGCCG
>JAIDKM010000212.1 GCA_029051915.1 Alistipes sp.
ATCGTCCGCGAGGGCAAGCTCCAGCGGTCGACGCCCATCCGCGTCATCCGCGACGGCATCGTCATCTACACCGGCAAGCTCGGTTCTTTGAAACGGTTCAAGGACGACGTCAAGGAGGTCTCCTCGGGCCAGGATTGCGGTCTGAACATCGAGTCGTTCAACGACATCCGCGTCGGCGACATCGTCGAGGGCTACGAGCAGGTCGAGGTCAAGCGTAAATAACCGATTACTAATCTCAAACCATAGTACATGAACACCCAAATCCATTTCATCACCCCCGCAGAGGCGGTCAAGGTGATCAAGTCGGGCGATCACGTCCATTTGAGTTCCGTCGCTTCGGCTCCGCAGTGTCTGATCAACGCCATGTGCGCCCGCGGCGAGGCCGGCGAGTTGAAGAACGTGCACGTACATCACCTCCACACCGAGGGCCCGGCTCCTTACGCCGACCCGAAGTTCGAGGGTATCTTCCAGCTCGATTCGTTCTTCGTCGGCGCCAACGTGCGCAAGGTTACCCAGAGCGGCCATGCCGACTACATTCCCATCTTCTTGAGCGAAACCCAGAAGCTCTACCGGTGCGGCGCCGTTCCGTGCAACGTCGCCATGATCCAGGTCTGCCCGCCCGACAAGCACGGTTACGTGTCGCTCGGCACGTCGGTCGACGCTACGCTCGCCGCCGTCGAGTGCGCCGAGCACGTCATCGCCGTCGTCAATAAGAACGTGCCGCGCGCTTTCGGCCAGGCCATGATCCCCATGTCCAAGATCGACATGTTCGTCGAGGACGACAGCCCGCTCATCGAGGCCAAGTTTTCCGAGCCCAACGAGGTCGAAACGGCCATCGGCAAGCACTGCGCCGCTCTGATCGAGGACGGGGCTACGCTCCAGATGGGCATCGGGGCCATCCCCAACGCCGTGCTGAGCCAGTTGGGCGGCCATAAGAACTTAGGTATCCACACCGAGATGTTCGCCGACGGCGTGCTGCCGCTCGTCGAGAAGGGTGTGGTCAACGGCGAGGCCAAGAAGACCGACCCCGGCAAAATGGTCTCTACGTTCCTCATGGGTTCGAAGGCCGTCTACGACTTCATCGACGACAACCCGGGCGTCTTGATGATGGACGTCGGTTATACCAACGATCCTTATATCATCTCGCAGAACGACCGCTTCGTGGCCATCAACTCGGCTTTGCAGGTCGACCTCACGGGCCAGGTCTGCGCCGATTCGTTGGGCACCAAATTTTGGTCGGGCGTCGGCGGTCAGATCGACTTCGTCTACGGCGCTTCGCTCTCGAAAGGGGGTAAGGCGATCATCGCCATGCCGTCGATCACCAACAAGGGTGTTTCGAAGATCTGCCCTACGTTGTTGGACGGTGCCGGCGTCGTTACCACGCGCAACCACATCCATTGGTTCGTTACCGAGTTCGGCGCCGTCGATCTCTACGGCAAAACCATGCAGGAGCGCGCACGGCTTCTGATTTCCATCGCGCACCCTTCGGCTCAGGAGGAGCTCGACCGCGCCGCTTTCGAGCGGTGGGGTTCGCACCACCACTATATCAAAGGGTATATGAAGTAGCTTTCCGCTTCGTTTTCTCAGGCGCCGGGGTCTCCTCGGCGCTTTTTTTTCAACTCCGGGGCTTCTCCCCTCCCCAACACTCCCTAAGCTCTGCGCCTTTCTCCTTCTCCCAACCGCATACCCGGCCTCCGCCTCCGAGCAAACGCCCGGCTCCGAATCCGCCGCACTTTTTCTCCCGACTCGTCCCCTCCGAACAATCTTACTCAACAGAGCAATTTCGCATTTCAGCCCCTCTCCGAAATCTTTTCAGCACATGATTCCGTCCGTGTCTGGTATATTTATAACACAAAAAGCTCTTTTGATTATTCATTTGGTCTAAAATTTGCGGGGGGGGGAATTTTTGTA
>JAIDKM010000213.1 GCA_029051915.1 Alistipes sp.
CGACGGCGGCCGCCGGCCCGTGCGGTTTCCGCGTCTCCCTCCCTTAATCCGTCCCTCCATAGATGGCATCCCGACTGCCGCCCAGTCGGTCGTAGGCCAGTCCGTCGCCCACGCGGAATTCGTTTCCGATCTCCATCGCACGGTATTCGATGGGTATCTGCTTGCGGTAGGAGTTGGGTTTGAAGAAGAGGGTGCAGACGGCTATGCTCGCCGGTTTGCGGGCTTGCAGGTCGCGTACCATGTGTTCGATCGACTCGCCCGTGTCCACGATGTCTTCCACGATGATTACATGGCGGCCTTCGATCGGGTTGTTGAGTCCCAGCAGGCTCTTTACTTCGCCCGTCGAGGCGGTTCCTTCGTAGGAGGAGAGTTTCACGAACGAGAGTTCGTTGTTGAATTCGATCTTCTTGATCAGATCGCTCATGAACATGAACGAGCCGTTGAGTACTCCGACAAAGAGCGGCGTCTCCTTGTCCGCATAGTCTTCGTTGATGCGTCGGGCCACGGCGCTGACCGCTTCGTCGATCTTTTCGGCCGGAATCATGATCCGGAATTTCTTGTCGCGAAGTTGTATTACGTCCTTCATGGGTTGCGGGGTGTTTTTTTATTTTTGCAAAAGTAACGATTTGCCGCAAGAAATAAGCGTTTCGGTCAAAATTTATTTGTCGGGTGCCTTCTGCGGCTCGCGTTTTTCATACGATCAGCCCCGGAGAGCCGTACTCTCCGGGGCTGATTCTTCGTTTCGAGGGATCCGGCCTTACTTCACCAGTCCCGAGAATCCCATGAAGGCCATCGCCAGAATGCCGGCCGTAATCAGGGCGATCGGAATTCCCTTGAATGCTTTGGGTACGTCTTCGAAATCCAGGCGTTCGCGGATGCCCGCAAAGAGTACCAGCGCCAGGGCGAATCCCGCGGCCGTCGCTACCGAGTAGGTTACGCTCTGCAGGAGGTTGAATTCTTTCTGAATCATCAGAATCGCCACACCCAGCACGGCGCAGTTGGTCGTAATCAGGGGAAGGAAGATTCCGAGCGCTTGATAGAGCGAGGGCGAAAGTTTCTTCAGTATGATTTCGACCATCTGTACCAGCGCCGCGATCACCAGAATGAAGACGATCGTCTGCATGTATACGATGTCGAGGGGCACCAGTACGTAGGTCTGAATCAGCCACGCCACTACGGCGGCGATCGCCATCACGAACGTTACGGCAGCGCCCATACCCAGCGAGGTTTCCACTTTCGACGACACGCCCAGGAAAGGGCAGATGCCGAGGAACTGCGCCAGCACTACGTTGTTTACGAAGATGGCGCCGATGATGATTGCAAAGTAGGAGAGCTCCATAACTATTTCTTGGCTAATTTGTTAAACAGAACCATAAGATATCCCAGCACCAGGAAGGCGCCCGGCGCCAGTACGAAGATCAGGGGCGTGTAGTCTCCGATTCCGAGGTCGGCTCCGAATATCGAGCCGCTTCCCAGGATTTCGCGCACGGCTCCGATGATCGTCAGCGAGAGGGTGAATCCCAGTCCGATTCCGATACCGTCCAGTACCGAGTCGAAGGGCGAGTTTTTCGAGGCGAATGCTTCCGCACGGCCCAGGATGATGCAGTTCACCACGATCAGCGGGATGAATACGCCCAGCGAGGCGTAGAGCGCCGGCACGAATGCCTGCATCAGCATCTGAATGATCGTTACGAACGACGCAATGATTACGATGAACGCCGGGATGCGTACCTTGTCCGGTATGATGTTCTTCACCAGCGAGATCACCAGATTCGACAGGATCAGTACGGCCATCGTCGCCAGACCCATGCCCATGCCGTTTTCGGCCGAGGTCGTGGTTCCCAGCGTGGGGCACATGCCCAGCACCAGTACGAACGTGGGGTTGTTCTTGACAATGCCGCTCAAAATAATCTTCAGTTTATTCATTTCGACCTCCTTCCTGAGCCGCAGGCTCGTTGGTTTGCGTTGCTCCCGACGCCGTGTCGGTCGGCATTTCACCGATCGCTATCCGTCGGAATGCCATCCAGGCACGGTTGATCGCGTCTACGTAGGCGCGCGACGAGATCGTCGCCGCGGTCAGCGCATCCACGTCTCCGCCGTCTTTGGTTACGGCCAGTTTGCCGTTCACCAGTTTCTTTTCTTCCAGTTTCCGACCTTTGATGCTCTCTATCAGCGGGTTTTCGGCTTCCGCCATCTTCGTGCCCAGACCCGGGGTCTCGGTTTGTTTCAGCACGCTGACATTGATTACTTCGCCCGCCGGCGTGAAGCCGACCATCAGGTTGATCGCACCTCCGAATCCTTGTTTCGACATCGTCTCCACCGCATATCCTACGCGTTCGCCCTCGCGGGTCGCCGTGTAGACTGCGATCGGCATCTCGTCGATGGTCAGGAAGTCCGTCTCCGTGGCGTCGAATTCCGGCAGCACTCCGTTCAGCGCCTCGGTCTTCGCCGCCGCTTCGGCTTGTGCGATGGGGTCGAGCGTGATCATGTTGACAACTCCCACGCCCGCCGAGGCGATCAGCGTGATGCCGAACAGTACGGCCGTCATGTTGAGAAGTGTACTTTTCATTCTGCAGCCCTCCTTATTTCACGCCGAAGCGCTTGGGTTTGACATATTTGTTGATCAGGGGCACCGTCGAGTTCATGATCAGAATCGCGAACGACATGCCTTCGGGGTAGGCACCCCACAGACGGATGCACATCGTGATGGCTCCGATTCCCACAGCGAAGATCACTCCGCCGCAGACGGTCATGGGCGAGGTCGAGTAGTCCGTGGCCATGAAGATCGCACCCAGCATCGCACCGCCGGCCAGTACATGGAACAGCGGATATTGCCACAGGGCGGGGTTCTCGGCTCCTTTGCTCAGGGCCACTACGAATGCGAACGCAGCCATCGTCAGCAGGATCGTTACAGGGATGTGCCACGTGATAACCTTGCGCCACAGCAGATAGACGAATCCCGCCAGCAGGGCCAGTGCGGCCACTTCGCCCAGCGAGCCCGGCATGTTGCCCAGCAGCAGTTCCTGCATCGGCAGGATGTCGGCCGCCGCACCGTGTTTCACGGCCGCCAGGGGCGTGGCTCCCGACAGGGCGTCGAGTCCTTCGATTTCAGGGAAGTCGGTCATTTGCACAGGGTAGGCGATCAGCAGGAATACGCGGCCCACCAGCGCCGGGTTGAAGGGGTTCTTGCCCAGTCCTCCGAACGACATCTTGGCGATTGCGATCGCTACGAAGGCTCCGATCACGACGATCCACCAGGGAATCGTCGCCGGGAGGTTGAACGCCAGCAGTACGCCGGTTACTGCGGCCGACCAGTTGCCCACGGTCGGGTTTCCGCCGACCAGGAATCGTTGAATCAGGTATTCGAACACTACGCACGCCGCTACCGAGAGGGCCGTTACGCAGAGGGCGCTCCAGCCGAACACGACCGTCGAGACGATCAGCGCAGGCATCAGTGCGACCACTACGTCGCGCATGATGCGGGCCGTCGACTGCGAGGTCTGCACGTGGGGTGCAGGAGCGACAATCAGTTTGTTTGCCATGTTATTTCTGTTTTTCTGTTAGCTTTTCGGGGGCCCTTATTTCTTCGGGGCCGCTGCCGCCGTCCGTTGGCGGATGATTCCCATGACGGTCTGCTTGCCCAGTCGGATCCAGTCGAGCAGGGGGAGGTAGGCCGGGCAGGTCGACTGACAGCAGCCGCACTCGATGCACGAGGTAATCATCTGCGTTTCCAGCGTCTCCCACTCTTTCTTCTGGGTCATCTTCGAAAGGTAGTAGGGTTCCAGTCCCATCGGGCAGGCCGAGACGCACTTGGCGCACTTGATGCACTGCGTCGCTTCGCGGCGTACGGCATCGCGACCGCTCATCACCGTGATTCCCGAGCAGCCTTTGGTTACCGGCGAGGCGAGGTTTATCATCGCACGGCCCATCATCGGGCCTCCGTTGATTACCTTGCCCGCATCTTCGGGCAGGCCGCCGGCCGCTTCCAGGAGTGCTTCTACGGGCGTGCCCATGCGGGTCAGCAGGTTCTTCGGTTCGCGGAGTTTCTTGCCCGTTACGGTTACTACGCGTTCGATCAGGGGTTTGTTTTTCTGCACCGCTTGATAGACCGCGTAGGTCGTCGAGGCGTTGCAGACCACGGCTCCCACATCGATCGGCAGCGCCGGCGGGGGCGGTACCTGACGGCCCGTTACCGCTGCGATCAGTTGTTTTTCACCTCCTTGAGGGTAGCGTACCTTCAGGGGGACCACTTCCACGCCATGATATTCTTTCACCAGCTTCGACAGGTAGGCTATGGCGTCGGGTTTGTTGTTTTCGATGCCGATGAACGCACGGTCTACTCCGATCGCCTTCATCAGGATCGAGACTCCCACCAGCAGTTCTTCGCCGTGTTCCAGCATCGTGCGGTGGTCGGAGGTCAGGTAGGGTTCGCACTCCACTCCGTTGATGATGAGGGCTTCGGCTTTCTTGCCGGGAGGTATCGAGAGCTTCACATGCGTGGGGAAGGTCGCTCCGCCCATGCCGACAATGCCGGCTTCCTTGATCTTGGCGATGATCTCTTCCGGGGTCAGCGTGCACTCTTTCACCAGGGTCTCCGTGCGGTCGATTCCTTCGGCCCATTCGTCTCCTTCACGTTGAATCGTGATCGCCATTTGGCGGATTCCTTGTCCGTTGGGTTGCAGATCCACGGCCGTTACCGTGCCCGAGATGTGCGAGTGGATGTTTGCCGACATGAAGCTGGCGGCTTCTGCTATCAGCTGGCCCGTGAGTACCTTGTCGCCTTTGGCTACTTTGGCCACGGCCGGTGCTCCGATGTGTTGGGCCAGGGGGATGGTTACCGCTTCGGGGAGCGGCAGCACCTCGATGGCCCGGGCGCAGCTCAGCTTGTTTTCCGACGGATGTACTCCGCCCATTGGAAATGTTCTCATATGGCTTTTTTCTTTGTTTTGGCTATCTTTCCGACGTTCCTTCCCTCCTCACCTCCGCGGGGGCTTCCCGGTTCGGTCTCTCCGGCCGTTTTCACGTTTCCGGTTCCCGTTCCGTCTCCTTCGCTTCCGCGAATTCTTCTTCCCCAGAGCCCCGGTCGCATTTCTTCGGCCGGACAGCTTTGGTCTGAGGGGCGTCGGTCGCTGTTGTTATTCCGCTTTTTCGGCCGCTTCTTCCTTCACCGGCGCTTTCTTCGGGGCCGGTTTCTTCACGGTCGTTTTTTCGGCTTCCGCTGTTTGTGCGGTCGTCGCAGCTTTCGGTTCGGCCGCAGGTGCTTCCGCTTTCTTCTCGGCCGCAGG
>JAIDKM010000214.1 GCA_029051915.1 Alistipes sp.
TCGTGATGCGTAAGCCCGCTTCGCCCGGTTTCGAGCAACGGCCTGGCGTCATCCTCCAGTCGCATATGGATATGGTCTGCGAGAAGAATTCCGACGTGGAGTTCGACTTTGAGAACGATCCTATCCGTACGCGTATCGACGGCGGGTGGGTCAAGGCCGAGGGCACGACGCTCGGTGCCGACTGCGGCATCGGTATGGCCGCCGCTTTGGCCATGATGATCGACCCCGAAGCGCAGCACGGCCCGTTGGAGGCGCTTTTTACGGTCGACGAGGAGACCGGGCTCACGGGTGCTTTCGAGTTGGGCGAGGGGATGTTGCACGGTAAATATCTGCTCAACCTCGATTCCGAGGACGAGGGAGAGTTGTTCATCGGGTGTGCCGGCGGTATCGATACCATCGCTACGTTCCGCTATTCGATGGAGGAGGCTCCCAAGAATTATTCGTTCTTCCGCGTCGACGTCTCCGATTTGTTGGGCGGACACTCCGGCGATGACATCGACAAGGGGCGTGTCAACTCCAACAAGACCGTCGCCCGCCTCTTGTGGGACGGAATGCAGTCGTGCGAGCTGCGTCTGAGTTATTTCTCGGGCGGCAACTTGCGCAATGCCATTCCCCGCGAGGCATACGCAATTTTCGGGGTTCCCACACGGCTCAAAAAGGATTTTCAGAAGCGTTACGAGCTCTTCGCCGCCGATCTCGAAGCCGAGTTCCGGTTGCGCGAGCCCAATTTCAGAATCACGCTCAACGAGATGCCCCAGGTCGACGAGGTCCTCGATGCCCGGACGCAGTTCGCACTCGTCTACTCGCTCGTCGGCGTGCCCAACGGGGTCATCGCCATGTCGGCCGCCGTGCCGGGTCTCGTCGAGACTTCCACCAACCTCGCGTCGGTGAAGTTCGAGGAGGGCGGTCGCATCGTCGTTACTTCGTCGCAGCGGTCGTCGGTCGAGAGCGCCAAAACCTACGTCATGCAGATGGTCGAGTCGGTCTTCGCCCTGGCCGGTGCCGATGTCGCCCATTCCGACGGTTATCCCGGATGGGCTCCCGATCCCAATTCCCGGTTGTTGGAGATTACGGCCGATGCCTACCGGCGGCTTTTCTCCGCCGAACCGAAGGTGCGGGCTATCCATGCCGGACTCGAATGCGGCTTGTTCCTCGAAAAATATCCCGAGCTCGAAATGGTCTCGTTCGGCCCCACGTTGCGCGGTGTCCATTCGCCCGACGAACGGCTCGAAATCGCTACGGTTCCCAAGTTCTGGAGCTTGCTCCGCGAGGTGCTGCGAACGTTGTAGCTTTCATCTTCATCATAAAAGGAAGTCCCATGCAGGAGAATATCGAAATCATACAGATCAACATTTCGGGCGCCGACAAACCGGGCATGACCTCGTCGCTGACGGCCATCTTGGCGCGCTACGACGCCTGCATCCTGGACATCGGACAGGCCAACATCCACCAGTCGCTGACTTTAGGGATTCTGATAAAGACGACACCCGATAAATCGGGTTGTATCATGAAAGAGTTGCTTTTCAAGGCGTCCGAGATGGGCGTGATGATCCGCTTCACGCCTATTTCGGAGGAGGACTATGACGCATGGGTCGGCCGGCAGGGCAAGAACCGTTACATCATCACCTTGTTGGGCCGTACGGTTTCGGCACGCCATATCGCCGAGGTAACGGCCGTGGTGGCGGAGCACGGACTCAACATCGACGCCATCAAGCGTCTGACGGGCCGTATGCCGTTGCACGAGGAAAACCGTGCGGCGAAAGCATGTATCGAGCTCTCGGTGCGCGGTTCGTTGACCGACGAAGCTCGCAGCGCTATGCAGGAACGTTTCATGAACCTTTCGGAAATCGGGCTCGACGTCTCGTTCCAGAAAGACGATATCTATCGTCGCAGCCGCCGCCTGATTTGCTTCGATATGGACTCGACGCTCATCGAAACCGAGGTGATCGACGAACTGGCCGACCGCGCAGGCGTGGGCGACGAGGTGCGTGCCATCACGGAAAGCGCCATGCGCGGCGAAATCGATTTCCGCGAAAGTTTCACGCGCCGCGTGGCTCTGCTCAAGGGACTGGATGTCTCGGTCATGGAGGAGATCGCCCGCAATCTTCCCATTACCGAGGGGCTGGAGCGCATGATGACGATTCTCAAACGCGTAGGTTACAAGACGGCCATCCTCTCGGGCGGTTTCACCTACTTCGGCAACTACCTGCGCCAGAAATACGGTTTCGACTACGTCTATGCCAACGAGTTGGAGGTCGAGAACGGCCGTCTCACGGGTCGCTATGCCGGTGAGATCGTCGACGGACGCCGCAAGGCCGAATTGTTGCGGCTGCTCTGCCAGTTCGAGTCGATCAACCTGGCTCAGTCGGTGGCCGTGGGCGATGGTGCCAATGACTTGCCGATGCTCAATCTGGCGGGTCTCGGAATCGCGTTCCATGCCAAGCCCAAAGTAAAGGCGGGCGCACGGCAGTCGATCTCGACGATCGGCTTGGACGGTATTCTCTACTTTCTCGGGCTCAAAGATTCCCGCATCGAAGGATAGCCATGCGGGGTTTGTTATTGAGTGCGGTTGCGCTGTTGGTCGGTTGCTACGACTCGTCGTTCGGCGAACGAACGGGGCCGGTCGCGGCGGTGCCCGCAACAGCGACCCTTAGCGACCTGCGCGGTTTGTTCGCTGGGCCGACGTTCGTCGTAAGCACCGACATCACGGTAACGGGACGCGTAACGACCAGCGACCGGAGCGAAAATTTCTATCGTACTTTTTGTATCGAGGCCGACGGGGCCGGACTGGAGATCATGGCAGGACTCGATCACCTGCACAACGACTATCCGGAGGGTTGTACCGTAACGGTGCGTTTGCAGGGCCGGGCCCTCGGCGAGAGCCGTGGCGTGCTTCAGTTGGGGCGCATGCCCTCGGCGGGAAGCAGTTATCCGACAGATTACATAGCTTCGCGGCCGGCTCTCGACGCCACGATCATCCGCAACGACGAGCCTTTGTTGTCCGTGAATCCGGCCGTGCGGATGCTCGGCGATCTGACACCCGCAATGTGCGGAACGTTGGTGCAAGTCGAGGGACTGCACTACGAACCGGAAGAGTTGTCGGCCGGAAGTTGGGCCGGTTACAAGCGTTTCGCCGATGACGATGGAACCGCAGTCTATACCTACGTACGTTCCTATGCCCGGTTCGCCGATGCCGAAGTGCCGGCCGGCCGTTGTTCGTTGACGGGGATTCTCCAATACGACGGCAGCCGTTACATTCTCAAGCTCCGCGATGAAAACGACTGCGTGTTGCGGTAGCACCCTCCTGCTTCTTGCGGCTCTGTTAGCTGCTTGCGACAAAACCGAAACAATCGGCTACGAAGACGATGTGCGCCCTGAAGCAAGCAATACCATCGCGCATCTGAAAAACCGTTGCGACGGACAGCATTACACCATCGCAGACCAGACCGTGATTCGCGGCACGGTAACGGGCAACAACCGTTACGGGGAATTCTATCGTGAAATAATCGTGCAGGACGCGACGGGCGGTATCGCGATCGCTGCGGATTACTCTGCCATCGACAACGCTTATCCGCTCGGCGAAGAATTGATCGTCTATTGCAATGGGCTGACGCTCTATGACTATGGCGGGAAAATCGAATTGGGAAAGGTCGCGGACGAAAGTACCTGTATCTCCCGCGAAGAACTGGCCAAGTACTTGCGCATCAGCGGCCGCCCTGCGGAGCAGATTGAGGCGCATGCGGTACGTATCGACGAACTGACGACAGCGCATATCGATACCTACGTGCGGATCGACGGCGTGCGCTTTCTCGAATCGGGCTCGTGGTGCGACCGCGATCCGGAAACCGGACATTACAGAACTACCGAGCGAACGCTCGCCGATGCTGCAGGTCATACGTTGGCGGTGCGGACTTCCGGTTCGGCGCTCTATGCAGGCGAGCCGCTGCCCGAGGGCAGCGGCTCGCTGTGCGGTATAAT
>JAIDKM010000215.1 GCA_029051915.1 Alistipes sp.
GGGGTCGCGGAGCAACAAAGCCGGATTATCCCGGCGCAGGGTCTCGGCACCGACCAGAATGGCGTCGTGTTCCGAACGCAGCCGGTAGACTTCAGCCAGATCTTCGGGTGTCGAAATCAACAGCCGGTCGGGAGTGCTGTCGTCCATATAACCGTCGGCCGTGGTGGCGACGGAGAGGGTTACATACATGATTTCAACGTGATGAGCGTGATTTCGGGCCGGGCGCTGCCCAACCGCATCGGATAACCTACGCTGGCTATTCCGTCATTGATATAGAGCGTTTTGCCGTTTTCGTCGTAGCGGCCGCTCCAACGGTCGTAGAGCCACCTTGCAGGCGACCAAGCCTGACCGAAAAGGTGGATTTTCATCTGCATGCTGTGGACATGTCCGGCCAGCGTGAGATCGCCGTAGCCCGCATCGGCGATCTGATCCCACAGTTGGGGCAGATGCACGAGCGTGATGTTATAGAGCGAGTCGGGGACGTTTTCGTACGCGGTCTTCGCAGTCGCGGAATAGATGCGCTTGGCCGAATGGCGTTTCCAGTCCAGCGCGGGATCGTACGAAATGCCCGAGAGCGCGATGCTGTCGCCGGCGCGATGCAGATAGACGGTCGTATCCTGCAGAACATGCCACCCCATTTGTTCCTGCCGCCCGATCAGTCGGGCCAGATTTTCGGCCATGGAGTGTTCGGTGCTGTTCTTTATATAGGTGCCGATGTCGTGGTTGCCCGTGATCGAATAGACCGGAGCCTGTATGCGGCCCAGTTCCCGCATGGCCGTAGTATCGAGCTCCTCCGCCCGGATATTCACCAGATCGCCCGTGAAGACGACCAGATCGGGTTGCAGCATGTTCACGCTGTCGACCAGTCGCCGCAGTTCCCGCTCGGGCCGCAGCTGCGTGCCCAGATGGATGTCCGAGAGCTGTACGATCCGCAAGCTGTCGAATCCGGCCGGCAGCCGGTCGGAACAGACTTCGATCCGATTTATTTTGAGAACCGTTCGGCCGGCCGTCGCACCCCATATCAGAATGAACGCGATGCAGGCGCTGATCGCGATCCCTGTGCGAGGCAGGTGGATTGCGTTGAAGAAGAAGTAACATACGCGCGGAAACACCGTTGCCATCCAGACCCAGAACAACCACATAGTCCAAAGGATGTAGGTTGTCGTATTGTCGCGGATGAGCATGCCGGTCAAGGCCGCTCCGAGCGGGAGGGCATCCGTGAGGGCTGCCCATGCGATGAAAAAGCGGCGCCGGCGTGCGGAGGCATGCTCGCGGCGCAGCCGGCGGTAGTGGTGCATGTCGGCCGCCACGGCGCAGAGACCCAGCAGAATCAGTATCGAATAGAGTATCATATACCTTAATAATATAATATCCCCCGCCCGGATGCAAACCCGATGCCGGACACATCCGGCATCGGCAAGGAGATTGTTCCTGCAAAGATAGCGATTTCCTGCCTATATGCAATCGTCGGTTTGCTCCCTGCCGCGGGATCCCCTATCGACGGTGTTTTTCTACTCTCCCTGGCCGGGAACCGACATTTGGCATACAACTTGCTAATTTGCCGGGTGAAATTCAACCCGTTGTATTCCAAATGCAAAAACGTGAAAATTCATTAAAAAAACCAAATTTTATTCGGCTTATGAAAACATTTCGACTTTTGACTGCGGCTCTGCTGCTCGTGTCTTCCGCATCGGCTCAGCGCTATTCGAACACGGCCCCGGAGGGCGAATATTCGCCGACGGTTTATCTGATCTCCGTGCAGGAGACCGAGAACATCGGTTGCGGCTGTTCGGCCCGTGAGGCTGCCGAGCGCAACCGGATGACGGTGGCCAACGCCACTCAGGACTATATCGATACCCACCGTCCCGGTTTCCAGCAGGTGGAGCGCCCCCAGTTCGTCTTCGCCACGAAGAACAACCGTTTTTCGTTCGCGCTGGGCGGTTCGGTAACGTTGCGTGCGGGTTACGATTTCAACGGTATTTCGGATAATCTCGACTTCATCCCCTACGACATTCCTATTCCGGGCAACTACAATACGCGTCAGAAACTGATGATGGATGCTACCACGTCGCGCGTCTTCATGAAGGCCATCACCAATACGGGGGCTGTGGGCCGTGTCGTAGTCTTCATGGATGCCGATTTCCGCGGCGGCCGCGAGGGCAGCTATACGCCCCGTCTGCGTTCGGCCTACGTTTCGGTCGCCGGCTTCACGCTGGGTCGTGATGTAACGACTTTCTGCGACCTGCAGGCTGCGCCCACCACCATCGATTTCCAGGGCCCCAATGCCTACAACTTCAACTTCGCCACGATGATCCGCTACGAGGTAACGTTCGCCCACGATCGTCTGACGTTCGGTGTCGCAGCCGAAATGCCTCACGTGAGCGGTACCTACAACGATAACTTCGCTTCGCTGCGTCAGCGTGTGCCCGACTTCCCAGCCTACTTGCAGCTGGCTTGGGGCAACAATCGCGAGAGCCATATCCGCGTATCGGGTGTCGTTCGCGACATGTATCTCCACAATGTCCGCACGGGCAACAACACGACCCTGCTCGGCTGGGGCGCCCAATTCAGCGGCCGCATCAAGATCGCCCGTCCGCTGGTACTCTTCATGAACGGCATTTATGGTAAGGGCATCACTCCCTATATTCAGGATCTGACGGGTTCGGGTCTCGACTTTACGCCCAATCCGGAGAATGCCGAGCAGATTCAGACCATGCCCATGTGGGGCTGGCAGGCCGCCGCGCAGATCAACCTTTCGCGCCGCGTCTTCCTCTCGGGCGGTTTCTCGATGGTGCGCGTCGAGCAGAATCACGGCTATTATTCTGAAAACGAGTATCGTCAGGGCCAGTATATCTTCGGCAACATCTTCTACAAGGCTTCGCAGCGTTGCCGCATCGCCGCCGAGTATCTCTACGGCACGCGCAAGAACATGGATGCCGTCAAGAACCACGCGAACCGCGTCAACGTGATGGTGCAGTATAACTTCTAATCGGGTTTTTACCTACTTCTTGCGAGACGGTTTCTTCGTGGAATCGTCTCGTTTTTATTACCTTTGCGCCATGATGGATTTTTTGATGCAGTACAATCTGGCCGGTCTGGTGATCGGTGTCGCGACCTTCCTGATTATCGGCCTGTTTCATCCGCTGGTCATCAAGGGAGAATATCATTTCGGGGTAAAATGCTGGTGGGTATTTCTTGTGATGGGCATTGCGGCCGTCGTTGCTTCGATCGCCGTGCGTCATATTCTGTGGTCTACCCTGCTGGCCGTGTGGGGCGCTTCGTCTTTCTGGTCGATCGGCGAGTTGTTCGAGCAGCGTCAGCGGGTTGCCAAAGGATGGTTTCCTAAAAAAGGAGAGAATCGGACGTGATACGCAGTCGGACATATTTCGTCGGGCTGCTGTGGCTCGGATGCGTCGGCTGCACGCATGTTCCGCAAGCGGTTTCCGATTCGGAACCACCTGCGCCCGTTACGGTGAAGCTACTCTTTACGGGCGATGTCATGCAGCATCTGCCGCAGGTCGATGCCGCCCGGCGTCCGGACGGTTTCGATTATGGAGGAACGTTCGCAACCGTACGCCCGCGGTTCCGGGCAGCCGATCTGACCGTCGTGAATCTCGAAACGACCCTCACCCGGTCGTCGCATTATACGGGCTATCCGATGTTCCGGTCGCCGGCAGTGCTGGCCGATGCCCTGGCCGACGCCGGGGTCGATGTGGCCACGCTGGCCAACAACCACTGTTGCGACGGCGGTTGCACGGGTATTCGAACGACTGTCGAGGAGCTGGACCGTTGCGGAATCCGCCATACGGGCGCCTTTGCCGACAGCCTTGACCGGGCGGCCAGCCATCCGCTTTTCATAGAGAGCCGCGGCGTGCGTTTCGCTTTTCTGAACTACACCTACGGTACCAACGGCCTGCCTGTGCCGGACGGTACGATCGTCAATCTGATCGATACGCTGCGCATGGCCGGCGATCTGGCAGCCGTGCGGCGCGACAGCGTCGACTGCGTGGTGGTCTGCATGCACTGGGGCAACGAATACGAACGGCGGCCGAATGCCTTGCAGCGACAGCTGGCAGGATTTCTCCGTCGTCATGGAGCCGATCTGGTCGTCGGCCACCATCCCCATGTCGTACAGCCTTATGAGGCCGATTCGACCTATGCGGTGCTCTATTCGCTCGGCAATTTTGTCTCCAACCAGCGGCGGCGCTACTGCGACGGCGGTTTGATGGCCGAGGTCGACGCTACGCGCCATCCCGACGGCCGCATGACCTATTCGTTGCAACTTGTTCCTGTATGGGTCTCCATGCCCGGTTATCGGATTCTTCCTGCCGAAGTTGCCGATACGATGTCGCTTCCTTACACCTATCGCCGTTTCCGCGAGGATGTCGATGCCTTGCTCGAAACGGGTTTATAAGTGGCCCGAACGGATTTTCCGCCCTTGTTTGTCGCGGATTTTGCATGTCGCTCCGCAAACCAAACAACCAACGTCTATGGGAAAAAGCATCAAGGGCACCCGCACCGAACAGAATCTGCTGAAGGCTTTCGCCGGCGAGAGTCAGGCACGGAGCCGCTATGTTTTCTTTGCGAGCAAGGCCAAAAAAGAGGGCTACGAACAGGTTGCCGGCGTCTTTCTGGAGACGGCCGACCAGGAGAAAGAACATGCCGAACGTTTCTTCAAGTTCCTGGAGGGCGGCGAGGTAACCATCACCGCCAGCTACTCAGCCGGCCCGATCGGCACCACGCAGGAGAACCTGCTGGCCGCGGCGCATGGCGAACGTGAGGAATGGGATGTTCTCTACCGCGATTTTGCCGGCATTGCCGAGGAGGAGGGGTTTCCTGAGATCGCGGCCGCATTCAAGGCGATCGCCTCGGTCGAATCGCATCACGAAGCACGTTATCTTAAGCTGCTGAGCCGTTTTTCGGAGGGCGATTTCTTCCGGCGCGACGGCAAGATCTGGTGGCAGTGCCGGAATTGCGGCTATGTCTGCGAGGCTTCCGAAGCTCCGAAGATGTGTCCTGCCTGCCGGCATCCGCAGGCATATTTTGAGCCCAAGAAAGAGAATTATTGAATCCGCATGGCTTCTGAAAATTACTCCCGGCCCATTGTTGGCCGGGAGTAATTTCTATGTTCCTTTTCGATTTTGGCTTCGCCGAAGATGTCCGGCTTCGGTAAAATCGCAGACAAGTTTGCTTTTGCACTCGGCTTTCCGTATCTTTGCATGAATATAAACCGCATAATTCCGACATAGATATGGCAGACGAAAAAATCATCTTCTCGATGGTGGGTGTCTCGAAGACTTTCAC
>JAIDKM010000216.1 GCA_029051915.1 Alistipes sp.
TGGAATTTACGACCGGCGTGATGAAGATCGCAGACAACGGGTTCCGTATCCTCCGCACCGACGATTCTTATTTGTTGGCGACCGTCGGCTGCGACTTTCCCGAGAACGATACTTTGAAATGGGAGCACGAGACGGTCGGTCTGGCCGTGTGGCTTCCGGCGCAGCAGGTCGTCTCGCAGATCGACGATGCGAAAAGTTACCTCTGTCAGTTGCGCCCGCTCGACGGTCGCATCGATTACTGGTTCGTCATGGGGTGGTTGAAAAGCGGGTGGCTCGAAGACGGACTTCCCGAATCTTCTTCCGATGCTTTCAACATGTTCGAGGCTTTCGAGACCCGCTATCTTTCGCCTGCGACAAGGTGCCCGGGCAATGCGCCTTATCCCGAGATAGACGTGGTGCGGGTGAAATAGGGGCAGGCATTCGGATCGGGCTATAGCGGCGAAAAGTCCTTGTTTTGCGTCAAAAAATCCTATCGCATGGCAGCTTCTTTCCGTACTTTTGTCTTAAAGCTAAAACGAATTTTATTACAGCCCTTATGAATCCGAAACACTTTCTGATGTCGTTGGCCGCTGCGGCATCGCTCCTCGCCTGCAATGCCCGGGCGGAGTCTTCCGGTGCGGTTCTTCCGTTCGAAATGCCGCAGGTCACGCGGCCTGCCATTCCCGCACGCTCGGTGAGCGTCGCCGAGTTCGGCGGCGTGGGCAACGGCCATACGCTTTCGACCGATGCTTTCGCTGCGGCGATCGATGCGCTTGCGCAGCAGGGCGGCGGCCGTGTCGTCGTGCCAGAAGGGGTCTGGTATACCGGCCCGATCGTTCTGAAAGACAATATCGAGCTGCATCTGGCTCAGAACGCCATGATCGTTTTCAGCTCCGACAAGTCGCTCTATCCGCTCGTCCAGATCACTTTCGAAGGACTCAATACATGGCGTTGCCAGTCTCCGATCTCGGCCATGAACGCCCGGAATGTGGCGATTACGGGATCGGGCATCATCGACGGCAACGGCGATGCGTGGCGTGCTGTGAAAAAAGGCAAGCTGACCGCAGGCCAGTGGAGTGCCAAAGTCAAGAGCGGGGGCCTTCTTTCCGATGACGGCCAGACCTGGTATCCGTCCGAAAGCTATCGTTTCGGCGCTACGTCGGGTTCCGACCAGAACGTCTCC
>JAIDKM010000217.1 GCA_029051915.1 Alistipes sp.
GAGTACAAGTTCCGTATCCAGGTGTCGCCGCTCGACTGTACGGGTTGCAACAACTGCGTCGACGTCTGCCCCGCCAAGGAGAAGGCATTGGTCATGAAACCGCTCGAATCGCAGATGAAGCAGGCCGAGAATTGGGATTACATCACCAAGAACATCGGTTACAAGGAGGTCGTCGACAAAACCAAGTCGGTCAAGAACCTCCAGTTCGCACAGCCCTTGTTCGAGTTCTCGGGTGCCTGCGCAGGTTGCGGCGAGACTCCTTATATCAAGGCTATTTCGCAGCTCTTCGGCGACAAGATGATGGTCGCCAACGCGACGGGTTGTACCTCGATCTACTCGGGTTCGGCTCCCTCGACTCCTTACTGCACCAATGCCAAGGGCCAGGGTCCCGCATGGGCCAACTCGCTCTTCGAGGATAACGCCGAGTTCGGTCTGGGTATGCACGTCGGTGTCGAGAAGCTCCGCGACCGCATCCAGGAGACGATGGAGGCTGCCATCGCCAACTGCACCAAGTGTTCCGAGGAGTTGAAGGGCGTCATGAAGGAGTGGATCGCCGGCCGCGGTTCGTCTGCCGCTTCCGCCGAGATTTCGGCGCGCCTCGTTCCCATGATGGAGGCTTGCGGCTGCGATTATTGCCAGAAGATCCTCGAAATGAAGGATTGGCTCGTCAAGAAGTCGCAGTGGATCATCGGCGGCGACGGTTGGGGCTACGACATCGGCTACGGCGGCGTCGACCACGTCCTCGCTTCAGGCCAGGATGTCAACATCCTCGTCGTCGACACGGAGGTCTACTCCAACACCGGCGGCCAGTCGTCCAAGTCGACTCCCGTGGGTGCCGTCGCCAAGTTCGCTTCGAGCGGCAAGCGCATCCGTAAGAAGGATCTCGGCGCCATGGCCATGACCTACGGTTATGTCTACGTCGCCCAAGTCTCGATCGGCGCTTCGCAGCAGCAGTTGTTCAACGTGCTGAAGGAGGCCGAGGCTTATCCCGGTCCCTCGCTCGTCATCGCTTACGCTCCTTGTATCAACCACGGTATCAAGGGCGGCATGACGCGTACGCAGACCGTCGGCAAGGAGGCCGTCGCTTGCGGTTACTGGCACCTGTGGCACTACAACCCGCAGCTCGAGGAGCAGGGCAAGAACCCGTTCGTGCTCGATTCCAAGGAGCCCGACTGGTCGAAATTCCAGGACTTCCTCAAGAAGGAGGTGCGTTATACTTCGCTCCAGAAGGCGTTCCCCGCCGAGGCCGAGGAGTTGTTCCGCGCCGCCGAGGAGAATGCCAAGTGGCGTTATAACGGTTACAAGCGTCTCTCCGCGATCGAATATTGATCCTTTGATCGACAATAGGTTTTCGACCGCGATCCTTTGAAAGGATCGCGGTCTTTTTTGCAGTTCTCGGAATTTGGTTTATCTTTGTATGCGGAGCGTGTGCGGCGTGTATTTTGCTGTATGCTTCCGACAAGCACTTTATAAACAGAAACAGTATGAAAAAGATTTTGGCCGCCGCGGCTTTGTTCGCGGTTATGACCGCTTGCGACGGAGTCCGGAGCGACAAGCCGCTGGAGGGTACCGTCTGGAAACTCACTTCGATGGAGGGAATCCCCGCCGCTGCGATCGACAGCGAGGCGGATGCGTTTACGTTGTCGTTCGACGGCGAGGAGATGTTGGCCGCCGGGCGTACTAATTGCAATCGCTTCTTCTGTAATTACGAGGCGATCGACGGAACGTTGGCTTTCGGCGAGATGGGTACCACGCGTATGGCTTGCCCCGATATGGAGTTCGAGGAGGCTTTCGTGCGGATGCTCGGGGAGGTCGACGGTTTTTCGATCGACGGCGAGGAGTTGACTCTCTTCAGCGACGGGCAGGCGCTCGCCTCTTTCGAGGCCGTGGAGTTGCCCGTGGACGAGGAGGAGTAGGCGAGGGGGCCGCCGGGTCTCTGCATTCGGGATTTTCTCGGTGCAGAATCCGGGCCTTAGTGCTTTTCTTCAAGAGAGCGTTTGGTAATACTTTTATACAAAAAAAGCTTCCGGTTATCCGGAAGCTTTTTTGTTTGTACGATGTGCAAGTGGGGTCTTCGTCGCCGGAGGTCTTTTTTTCTCCCTCCGTCCGTTCTCTGCCCCTCTCGCTTTCGTGTCCCTCTTATTCGTTCAGGGGGGTTACGCTTACATAGGATTTGCCTTCGCCTTTCTTGCAGAAGGCTACGGTGCCGTCTACCAGTGCGAAAAGGGTGTGATCCTTGCCCATGCCTACGTTTTCGCCGGGGTTGTGTACCGTACCGCGCTGGCGTACGATGATGTTGCCCGCCTTTGCGAACTGACCGCCGAACAGTTTGATGCCGAGTCGTTTGCTTTCCGACTCACGGCCGTTCTTCGAACTACCTACACCTTTCTTGTGTGCCATGTTGATTCGGTTTTTTAAAGGTTACGCAACGATTTCCTCGACAAGAATCTGCGTCAGATACTGGCGATGACCGTTGCATTTCTGGTATCCCGTGCGACGCTTCTTCTTGAAGACCAGGACTTTGTCGTCCTTGAGGTGCTTCAGGATCTTGCACTTTACCGAGGCGCCTTTTACTACAGGTGCACCTACTTTGACCTGACCGTCGTTGTCTGCGAGCAGGACTTTGTCGAAACTTACGGACGAGTTTTCTTCGCCCTGAAGACGGTGAACATAAAGTTTCCGACCTTTTTCAGCTTTGAATTGCTGACCTGCGATCTCTACTATAACGTACATGAATGCGTTTTATGTATTGGAACATAATTCGAGGTGCAAATATACGCATATTTATCGTATAAACAACATCCGCGGGAACTTTTTTTCTCTCGTCGGGCCTCTGGCACGGTTTTGGGCCGGGGCGGCTGCGGTTCCGGGCTTGTCCCGGAGGTTTTGGCCATGCAGAGAGTATTGATTGCTTCCGACGACGAGTTCGCTCGCGAACTGATCCGCCTCGCGCTTTCGGGCGTGGAGGCCGAGGTGCGTTGTTGCGGTTGCGGTGCGGAGGTGGAGCGGTTATGCGGGCGCGTGTTGTTCGACTTGGTCATCGTGTTGCGTACCGCTCCGTTTTTTTGCGGCCGCGGGTTGATCGGGCGGTTGCGGCCCGATCGGTTGCGGCGGCCCGTCGTCTATGTGGTTTCGTGGCAGCAGAGCGAGCAGACCGTGTTGAGTCTGTTGGAGTGCGGTGTCGATCAGTATCTGACTTTTCCCGTCAGTTTGCAGCGGCTTCGTTCCAAGGTGGTCAATGAATTGTGCAGCGTGCGGTAATCTTATGGTTTCTCCCTTTTTTGTCTGTTCGGTTTGTTTGGCCGTCGCGGCCGTCGGCTTTTCGGCGTTGTCCGCGGCCGGGGCTTTGCGGTTGCGGCGTCGGGGTTACGATAGCGTGTTGCGGCGGCGTTATCTCCATATCGTCATGTTGGCTTTGTTCGCCGACGAGCGGATCGTTCCCCGGTTTCCGATGTTGCGGCGGCGCGGGGCCAGGTTGTTGTTGGCCGAAACGTTGGCCGGCGTCGTTTCGTTGACTTACGGGCTCGACGTCGCTTTGTTGCGGAGGATCGTCGGGCGCTACGGACTCGATGAATGGTTGTTGTCGCGCGTGCGTTTTTCCCGGGGCTACAGACGGGCCCGTTACCTCGTTTTGTTGGCTGCATTGCCCGTCAGCAGGGAGGTCGCCCGGCGGACTGGACGTTACGGCCGGAGCCGAAATCGTTACGTTCGCTTCTACGCGTTGTTGATCCGGTTGATGGCCGAGCCCGCGGCTGCCTTGCGTTGCATTTCGGATTATTCGTGGCCTTTTTCGGATGCGGAGGTTGCCGAGATCACAGCTTTGTTGCGGCGCGGGGTGTTGCCCGTCGCCTACGAGCCGCTCATGGCTTCCGCTTGTCCCAACCTTCGGAGAGTGGGACTGAGCATCGTGCGGCAGTTCGGCATCGTCCAGGCCGAGCCGTTGTTGTTGACGATGCTTTCCGGGAAGGAGGGGGTCGATGCGCTTTATACCTTGTGCGCGTTGCGGCGTTCGTTGGCTCGGCGCGAGGTCGTCGCATTGGTTTCCCGGTTCAGTTCCGGCGAGCGGCGGGCTTTGATGCGTTACATGGCTCGGACAGGTTATTCGCCCCGTTTGTTGCGGCGGCTCTTCGATAGGGACGAATGCGCTTATTACGATACGATTGTTCAATCTCATAAACGTTGTTTGGTATGATGGCTGTCGTGGTCTGGATCTTGTCGGCGGCGGTGATCGCCGGTGCTTGTTCGTGCGTCTTTCCTTTGTTGCGGGCTCGTAACAAAAGGTTGTTGACCGCCCGTATGTACGGGATGACCGGGGATGCTTCGGCCGCAGTCGGCTTCTCTCTGTTGTGCAGCGGGGTGCGTCGGTGCGGGCAGATCGAGAATCTCTTGTCGTCGGAATATGCTCGTTGCGAGGTGATCGTGGTGGCCGATGCCTGGTACCGGCCCGTATTTTTCGAGTCGTTGGTGGTTCGTTACCGGTTGATCCGCGTCGAATATATCCCGGCCGACGAGCTTCCGGTTCGCAACGTGCGGAGCATGTGGCGGTCGCGCAAGCGGTGTTTCCGGCGGTTGGTGTTGCTCGACTGCCCCGAGGATACTCCCTGGAGCGATTTCGACGCTGCAGCGTCGGTCGCGGCTTACGATTGGTTGCTTCCCGTACGCAACGGACAGTATCTGTTGCCGGGGGCGCTCGAACGACTGGCCGTCGAGGTGGCGCAGGGATGTCCCGGCACGATCGGGTCGATCCGTTCATGGATCGGCGTTCCCTTCGTCTTGTTCGCTCGCGAGGCGGTCGTCGCTGCCGGCGGGTTCGGGGGACATCCGGTTCGGCATGTTCCGAGACGTTGTCGCCGCGTGTTGTGGGAGCCTCTGTTCTATCGGTCGGATTTTCGTGCGAGGCATCGGCGGTGGCGTCCGTGGGTCGCCGTGCCGCTTGTCGGAGGAATTGTCATTGCAGGTTTTGCCGGGCGTTGGGTTCTTGCGTGTTTCTTGCTCATGTTGGCCGTCGGTTGGAGCGCGGCGGTCTGCGTGCGGTCGTTGTCTTCAGAAATGGCCGGGCAGGAAAGGTTGTCAGATGCCAGAATCCGATTAGGCATCGAAATGGTGTGAAAAAATTCACAGACGCGTAAAA